>NDHX01000002.1 GCA_013626165.1 bacterium Unc6 | reverse complement strand
ATGGGAAGAAATTGTCCAGATTGTTTTGAGTGATAAAAATTCTCGGCATTTTGTTAATGTTATAGACAAAGCAAAAGAAAAATATCAAGCGGAAGTGGTAAAAAGAGAAAGTGAAATGGTTAATGTGGAAAATTGGAATATTCCAGAATCTTTACCTTACGGCAGAGAATATTCTGCGGTCAGTGTCAAAAAATCAATAATGCAGCCATTTTTCAGCGACGGGAAATGGAAATCGGAGGCGGCTTTTATTGATTTTTTGGAAAAATCGGAAAGGGTTGAATGGTGGTTTAAAAATGGCGATAGGGACGCAACATTTTTTGCCGTTCGTTATGATAACGGAGAGGAAAAACCTTTTTATGTTGATTTTATTGTGAAATTGAAAGATGACCGAATTGGGCTTTTTGATACTAAAGCCGGATTTACCAAACAAGTCGCCGGACCAAAAATTGATGGGTTGTATAAATATATTCAAGCCGAGAGCAAAAAAGGCAAAAAATGTTTTGGCGGAATAGTCGCTAACACCGAACGAAATTATCGCGGACGATGGGTTTATTTTGATAGAACAAGCAAGGATTTTAAGGATAACTTTTTTGAAAACTGGGCTGATTTGATATTATAATAAAAAATCTGTTGGCTTACCTGCGAAGCGGGTGCAGGAAATTAGAAAATTATGGTAAAAAAAGGTATGGGGAAATGGATATCCAAGCATTAAGACATTCTACATCTCATATACTTGCACAGGCAGTGAAAGAACTTTTTCCAGAAGTTCTTCTTGGGATAGGACCTTCTACTGATGAAGGGTTTTATTATGATTTTGATGTTAAAAAACCTTTTATACCTGAAGAAATAAAGATAATTGAACAAAAAATGAAAGAAATTATAGAAAAGAATATCCCAATTGTAAGAGAAGAAATTCCTCGCCGGAAGGCTATAAAATTATTTGAAAAATTGAATGAAAAATACAAATTAGAACTGCTTAAAAGCATAGAAGACGAAAGTATTTCCATATACAGGCAGGGAAACTTTGTTGACCTGTGTAGAGGACCCCACTTAAATTCTACCGGAGAGGCGAAGGTATTTAAGTTATTAAGTATTGCAGGAGCATACTGGAGAGGAAATGAAAAAAATCCAATGCTGCAGAGAATATATGGAACAGCATTTTTTACCATAAAAGAGCTTAATTCATATCTTTTCACAATAGAAGAGGCTAAAAAAAGGGACCATAGAAGGTTGGGTAAAGATTTAGAACTTTTTAGTATTGAAGAAGAAGCAGGACCAGGTCTTGTTCTATGGCATCCTAAAGGAGCAAAGGTAAGAAATGTACTGGAAAATTACTGGAGAGAAGAACATATAAAAAATGGTTACGAGCTTGTTTATACACCTCACATAGCGAAACTTTCATTATGGGAGACAAGTGGCCATACCGGATTTTTTCAAGGCAATATGTTTGCACCAATGGATGTGGAAGGCAATCTGTATCAGTTAAAACCTATGAATTGTCCCTTCCATCTTTTGATATATAAATCAAAGATAAGAAGTTACAGAGAACTTCCGATAAGATGGGCTGAACTTGGCACAGTATATCGTTATGAGGATTCAGGTGTTCTTCACGGATTGATGCGTGTAAGAGGTTTTACACAGGACGATGCGCATATTATATGCGACCCTAAACAGTTAGATGAGGAGATTCAGAGGGTATTTAATTTTTGTTTGAACTTTCTTAAAGAGTTAGGTTTTGATAAATACGATATATGTCTTTCTACAAGACCTGAAAAATTTGTAGGAACACTTAAAGGCTGGGAAAAAGCAACAAATGCGTTGAAAACCGCACTTGAAAAAAAAGAAATTTTATTCAGTATAGACGAAGGTGGAGGTGTTTTTTATGGTCCCAAGATAGATATAAAAATAAAAGACTCTCTTAACAGGGCCTGGCAGTGTAGCACAATCCAGGTTGATTTAGCCGAGCCCGAAAGGTTTGATATAAACTATGCATCTGCTGATGGAAAAACACAAAGGCCCATTATGATACACAGGGCATTGTTAGGCTCTTTTGAAAGATTTTTTGGAATTTTGATAGAACATTATGCAGGTTCATTCCCGGTATGGCTTGCACCTGTGCAGATTATTTTGCTCCCTATAACACAGGCGCAGAAACAGTATGCAGATACAATAAAACAGGATATGTTGAAATCAAGTATTCGCGTGGAATTAGACGATACAAGTCAGCCTCTTACAAAAAGAATAAGAGATGCATCAGTTCAGAAGATACCTTATATTGTGATAATGGGGGCAAAAGAAGTAGAAGATAAAACGGTTTCGGTAAGGGTTCACGGCAAGGGCGATGTCGGAAAATTTTTGGTTCCAGAATTTATTGATATAATAAACAGACAGATAGCGGAAAAAAAGTGAGCAGATTATAAAGCAGAGGAGCTATTATGTTAAGATGGATGTGTAAATCAAAGATACATCGGGCAACCGTTACAGATAAGAACCTTAATTATACAGGCTCTCTTACGCTTGACCCTGTTTTAATGGAAAAGGCAGATATTTTTCCAAATGAGATTGTTCAGATAATAAACTTAAACACGGGTTTAAGGATAGAAACATATATTATAGAAGGAGAAAGAAACAGCGGCAGTGTTTGTATGAACGGTGGCGCAGCAAGATGGGCAGAGGTTGGGGACTTACTTATAATAATATCAAGTGCTCTTGTAGATGATAAAGAAGCAAAGTCCTATAAACCAAAGGTTGTAATTGTAGATCAGAATAATAGGATAAAAAATATATGAACAGTGAGATTAAGAATGATATAGTTTATATTGAACAACTTAAAAAGAAAATAAATGAGCTTAAAAAAAAAAGAAATGCCGTTATAATAGTTCATAATTATCAAAGAGAAGAGGTTCAGGATATTGCCGATATCAGCGGGGATAGCCTTGAACTTAGCAAGGCTGCTATTAGAACAGATGCAGATGCGATTGTATTCTGTGGGGTTAACTTTATGGCAGAGACCGCATCTATTTTAAATCCTAAAAGGGTGGTTCTTCTTCCTGTAAAAGAAGCAGGGTGTCCTCTGGCAGATATGGTAACCGTTGAGAAACTTAAAAATTATAGACAACAATATCCAGATGCAGCAGTTGCATGCTATGTTAACTCTTCTGCAAGGGTAAAAGCAGAAAGCGATATATGTTGCACATCCAGCAACGCAATTGAAGTTGTGAGGTCATTAAAGGAGGAAAAAATAATATTTATTCCCGATAGGAATCTTGGAAGATATGTTCAAGCACAGGTTCCAGAAAAACAGATAATACTGTGGAAAGGGTTTTGCCCTACGCATATAAGAGTACAGGAAGATGATATAGTTGAAATGAAGAAGGTCCATCCCGGTGCTGAGGTTGTTGTGCATCCGGAATGTTCGCCTCAGGTAACTATCCTTGCTGACCATATATGTTCAACAGGTGGTATGTTTAAATATGTTAAAGTATCAAACAGTAAAAAATTTATTATAGGTACCGAGATAGGCATGCTTTATCGTTTGAAAAAGGAAAATCCTGATAAGGAATTTTTTGTTGCAACAGAAAATCTCTTGTGTCCAAGTATGAAACTTATAACATTAGGATGGATTGCCCATTCACTTGAATATATGGTGTATGAGGTGAAAGTTCCAGAAGATATAAGAATTAAAGCGCTTCGTTCACTTCAAAAGATGCTTGAGGTATCAGGTGGTCCTCATATGAGTGCAGTGGTAGGGTATTAGGATACTTGGTATGGAGGGGATTCAAATCAGGAAACAAGAAGCAGACAGGCGTATAAAAAACTTTGAAGAAGTTGCGCTTGGGTACTCGGTAGAAGATGCAATAAAGGAAGCAAAAAGATGTCTTAATTGTCCAAAGCCTAAATGTGTAGAAGGATGTCCTGTATTTATAGATATTCCGTCTTTTATTCAATTGATAAAAGAAGGAAAATTTAAAGAAGCTTTAGATAAAATAAGAGAAAAGAATAACCTTCCTGCAGCGTGCGGAAGGGTGTGTCCGCAGGAGACCCAGTGTGAGGCTCTTTGTGTGCTGGCCAAGAAAAGCGAACCCATTGATATAGGAACCTTAGAGCGTGCAGCAGCAGATTATGGAGAAGAAAACAGTGAAGATGTCCAAAATCAAGGGGAAAAAAATAATATAAAGATTGGAATAATCGGCTCAGGTCCTGCAGGGCTTACCTGCGCGGCAGACCTTGCAAAAATGGGTTATAATGTTACAATTTTTGAGTCTCTTCACAAAGTAGGAGGAGTTCTTCAGTATGGTATACCTGAATTCAGATTGCCTAAGGCAATTGTGGAGAAAGAGGTAGACTATGTCCAAAGTTTGGGTGTCCAAATAGAGGTCAATGTTATTGTAGGGAAAACTGTTAGTATTGAAGAGTTAAGAAAAGAGGGTTTTAAGGCATTTTTTATAGGAGCAGGAGCAGGGCTTCCGTATTTTTTAGGTGTAGAGGGCGAAAATTTAAATGGTGTATATTCTGCAAATGAATTTCTTACCCGAGTTAATCTTATGAAAGCCTACAAATTCCCTGAATATGATACACCGGTTGAAATAGGGGAAAAGGTTGCAGTTATAGGTGGAGGGAATGTTGCAGTAGACAGCGCAAGGTCTGCCTTACGGTTGGGTGCAAAACAGGTCGCAATAGTCTACAGAAGAGGAGATGAAGAGCTTCCTGCAAGGAAAGAAGAAGTGGCTAATGCAAAAGAAGAGGGGATTAAATTTATATTTTTAACAAACCCTGTTAAATTTACAGGGAGCGAAAAAGGTACTATAAAGTCTATGCTATGCATCAAGAATAGACTTGGAGAACCGGATTCAAGTGGAAGGAGAAGGCCTGTCCCTGTAAAAGATTCTGAGTTTGAATTGCCTGTTGACCTGGCGATTGTTGCAATAGGGCAGGGGCCAAATCCGCTTCTTTTAGAAACAATAGAAGGATTGAAACTTAACAAGAATGGTTATATAGAAACAGATTCTGACCAGCGGTCATCTGTTATGGACATATTTGCAGGCGGAGATATTGTTACAGGTGCCGCAACAGTTATTGAGGCAATGGGTGCGGGTAAAAAAGCGGCATTATCCATACATAAATATATTTGTCAGTTGTAGTATCTTTGAGCAATGGATTTTAGTTTAAGGTTTCAAGGTTTAAGCAGGATAGAGATGTCTTACCCTGTGTAGAAGTTTTTTATCTCTAATGGGGTTGATACCTTTTTAGTAAAATATCTGCACATTTGTTATTGGGTGTCAACAGGATAATTATATAATAACAGATAATATTTTTTACTTTTCTTTTGGAGATATTTTACCGCCCCAGAAACTCAAGGGCAGGGTTGTATCAGAGGCAAGGAAGAACATCTTTTTTTGCCGCGGGTGGAAAAGACTTACATTGTTATATTTTTTTGCAATATAAGAAGAATATCCCCTATACATTATGTAGCCATCTGTCAGGGCTATGAATACTCCACCTGTATACCCTGGTAGGTTTATTCTTGTTTTTTTATTTTTTCCCATATTATGAATATATGGTTTATTATCTGTCCCACAAAATAAAATATGTTGATAATCTTTTGACCAGAGCGGATACCTACCCTCAAAAAGTATTTCTGATTTTTTTGCAAAAAATCTTACTGTTCTTATTCTGTTCTGCAGGTCTACAAATGTAATCTGTTCTTTCTCAGGCCCAAAATAAAGTCCCTGCAGTGAAACAGGTTTTCCATATACCTTTAATTTTTTTCCGCCTGTTCCTCTTCTTATTACATATATTATGCCTTTTTTTGAAGTCTCATCTGCCTGGATAAATGCAATGCTTTCTTTATCATCAGATAATCTTGGGTAAAATATCCTTTCGTTATTTTTTGAATGATGTACCGAAAGAACATATGAGTTTATAATATCTATGTATGCAATAGAATCATAATACTGCGAACGGATAACCGCAAGCATTATTCCATCATCTGAAAGATACAGGTCGGTTATTGACCATTTCTTTTCAATCTCTTTTGAAAACACTTTTTTAAAGTTTTCAATAATTGACTGTTTTTGTATTAAATCAGGATTTTGTGTCAATACAATAAGATGAGGCTCATCAGCAATGTTTAATCCTCTGTCTTTTAATGATAAAAATCTAAAATCCAGGCCCTTTTTTTGTTTATCAGTTGAATGTATAATTATTTTGTTTAAATCCAAAGTTATAGACGACTGATGATATTTTGGGGAAAGCACATACAAAAATATCAGGAATAAGATACCACAGATAATACAAAAAACGGGCTGGGTTTTTATTGATATCTGCAAAGCATATAACCATTTTTGCCTTACAGGTTTTGCAGAAGGAAATAACAATAAAATTGCAGGTGTGCTTAAAAAGACAAGAAGCGGGACACACACTACAAGTCCTGCAACAGACCAGGCCTCATAGTATTTATATTCCATTATTCCTTGCGGTATTGCCGATAATACGAGAAATGTTAATAAATACCCTGAATAGTTAACAAGGGCGGTTCTTAAAAATAAATTTGGAAAGGGGAATTTTATTGTTTTTTTAAGCCATAGAGTTTGTATTGTGGAGATGGGTAAAACAAGATATGTTAAAATAAAAAATATGCCAGAATTTATTGCAGAATACATTATCTTACCCTGTTTTTAATGAGGCTGAGAAAATTTTTTAATTCGTCTTCCTCAGATATTTCAATCCAGATACATTTTCTTTTTCTGTTAAGGATTGCTTGTATATCGCCTATTGCCTGGGCACTTTGAAGTTTTTTAAATGTATAAGAAGAAGATGGAATTTTGCAGTCTGTCTTACTTTTTGTAGTTATAAATATGAATCTTGAGTCTTTTGGTCCTCCTTTGAATATCTGGCCTGTTGAATGAAGATATCTTGGACCTATTCCTACTATGGTTGCAACGGCATAACTTTTAGATATTGCCTGTCTTATCTTTTGGACATAGTTTTTAAAGGCATACTGTTGGGGCTCTCCATAAAATAATATTGCAACATATTCAGGCGGTTTTAAATCTTTTAGAAATTCTTTTATCTGGGCTTCATCCAGTTTTAGTAATGGTTTGTGCAGTGCTTTCATTTGTTTGGGATTTTCAAGAAGCATCTTTGTATTTTCCTTGCTCTCTTGGACATTAGGTTCGTCAAAGGGATTTATGTTCATTACCGAGGCACATACTGCTGTTGCGATTTCCCAGCCCATGATGTCACTTCCTATGTTTTTTATGTCTTTTGTCTGAATTTCTATAACCGGTTTTTTTTGTTGGACAAGGTTTTTAATTAAGTCTTTTGTTCTCATACAAGACTTTCCGCACTTTAAGTATACGAACAGCCTATCATCTGAATATGTTTTCATAACAGGCTCATCAGTAATCGGAAGTACACCTTTTCCTTCTTTTCCTGTACTTTCTGCAATAAGTTGTTCAAGCCATAAACCAAAATGTTTTATTTTGGGGTCTGTTATAATCGTAATCTTGTTTTTTCCTTTTGTTGCAAAAAGTCCGATACAGATTCCTAATCCAAAAGGTGTGTATAGCGGCTCTTTTTTGCTTTTCTCTAATAAATTTGTTGCATCATCAAGCATTTTCTTAATATCAATACCAGCAAGTGCGGCTGGAACAAGCCCAAAAAATGAAAGTGCCGAGTACCTGCCTCCTATATCAGATGGGTTTATAAATATCTTGCAAAAACCAATCCTTTGTGCATCTTTTTCAAGAGGTGTGCCCTGGTCAGTTATTGCACAAAAATTTTTAAATCCACATCTGGTTATAAATGAAATTTTTTTATAAAAATACTTAAAATAAGAGAGCGCTTCAATGGTTGTCCCTGATTTGCTTGCTACAACAAAGAGTGTATGTCTTAAATCAACGGATTTTTCTATATTCAGTATGGTTTCAGGGTCGGTTGAATCAAGAACATAAAGACGGGGGAAAGATTTTTTGTGAGGGTAAGTTTTTCTTAATACTTCTGAACACAAGATTGAGCCTCCCATACCGAGAAGCACAATATCTTTAAACCCGCCTGCTTTTATTTCTTTTACAAAACCTGTTATCTCCTGTATCCTGCTTTTAAATTCTTCGGGAGCATTAAGCCATCCTAATCTGTTTTCTATAATTTTTTTATGTTCAGGCTCTGTTTTCCACAATGTAGGGTCTTTATCAAAAAATTTTTGTGTATCACCCTTTGCTTTCCATTGCTCCACTAAATACTTAAATTCATCCTGGTACTTTAAAAAATTATATTTTATATCCTCCATTCTCTCCTCCTGAATATATTTTCATTTTATCAAAATATTTATAAAAAGCAATGAGAAAGCATTTTAAGTTCTTTTTATTTGTTTTATATTTGATATTCTATAGCCACTGAAAAAGTTAAGATACATATGCAACATTGAAGGTCAGGGTTTTTTCTGGTTCTTGGTTAATTTATTTACATAAATTAAGTAATAATCGAAGACTGAAAGAAACAGTAATCACCATAGAAAGAATAAGATAGGCTATTTTATACAATTACACCCAATTTATAGTAGAATAAGCCTCAATAAGGAGATGGTTAGAATGGTGGACAGCCTAAGAAAATATTCTAAAAGTAAAAACTGTAGGAATAAAATTGCTTATGGCAAAATTAAAAAAGGTATTTGCATGCCATTGACAGAATCAAGCCTTTTTGCTATACTTTTTGTAACTGACTAATAACGGACTAATAAACTGTCTAATTACTTGTTAGACCATCAAATAATACCTGGAGAACTATATAAAGTTCAGTGAACTGGCTAGACTGTTAGAAGAAAATGGGTTTTAGAGTTGTGAAACAGAAAGGTTCAATAAGATACTATGAAAAGTCTGAACGGGATAAATTGATTCGGGTTGATTACCATGGGTCAAAGGAAGTTCCCACAGGCACTTGCCATAATATTCTAAAGGCCGCAGGAATCAAGCGGTTACAAGAGGGAGGATGATGATATGATTGAATTGCCATACTCATTAGTGATTGAATCTACTGAAGAACCAGATTATTTCGGTTTTTATTCCCTTGACTTGGAAGGCTTTTCAGGCATAGGACATTCTGTAGAAGATTGTTTGTATAAGGCTAAGTGGAAAATAAAAGAGCATATTGATTTGCTGAAAGAACAAAAACTTCCGGTTCTTCCTAAGAATCCAGATTCTAAAATTATCATTCAAAATGAAAACCGTTGACCGCAGTAATGGCTTAACCAATCGCTGCACCTGACTCCGAAAACGTTTCAAGCGTGGTAAATCTTATCATTGGAGTTCAACAAAAAACCTGTCCACTTTTAATTCTTAAATGACATGGGTTAAAAAAAGCTTGACAATGGAAAAGATTCCGGATAAAATAAAGGTCAAACTGTTAAAGAAAGATATAAGGAAGAAAATACTTTTAAAAATATCTTCACAGAATATATTTTTAAGGCATTTGAGAAGTCTGCTTATTTATAAAAAATTATTTTCTTTAAAAGAATTTAAGTTGGCAAAAGTAGTGATGTTTTTTGTTTCATTTAATGGAGAGGTTGAGACGATGCGAATGATATCTGAGGCTCTGAAGATTGGGAAAAAAGTAGTTGTTCCACTTGTAAAGGATAATTTTCTTATGGCTTCTGAACTATTAAATCCTGAAAAGGAACTTCAAAAAAAAGGTAAATATGGCATTCCAGAACCAATCCCTTCTAATTTTAGACCTGTGGACTTATCGCAGATTGATCTTGTGGTTGTCCCTGGTGTTGCCTTTGATAAAAGTAAAAGAAGGTTGGGCAGAGGAGGCGGCTATTATGACCGTTTTTTAAGCACACTTTCACCGGATGTGCCAAAGGTAGGGATTGGTTTTAAGTTCCAGATCGTTCAGAATCTTCCAATAGAGTCCCACGATATTCCACTCACGCATCTTATCACCTCATAATACTAACATACCTTTTGGGCAGACAGGTATAAAGTGGAGGAGGTAAGATGGAGAACATTTCTTTGTTTTTAATAATTGCATTTGTTATAGGTATATCCATAGGTGTAATTTTTACGGCAACTATATTTTTAGGTTTTAAGAAAAAATCTTATAGAGAAGCAAAACAGATACTTGAAGATGCAAAAAAAAATGTACAGGATAAAATAAAAAATGCACAGATAGAAGCAAAAGAAATATTGTACCGCTCAAGGTCAGATTTTGAAAAAGAAATAAAAGAAAGACGACAGGACATATTAAGCCTTGAAAAAAGGCTCATACAAAGAGAGGAAAATCTTGAAAGAAAGGTTGATATCTTAGAGAAAAAAGAAAGCAATGTTCAGACAAGAGAAAGAGAAATTGCGGATAAGGAAAAAAACATCCGGGTACATTCTAATGAATTGTTAAATCTTATTCAGGAAGAAAAATGCAAACTACAGTCTATATCAGGCATGAACTCCGAACAGGCAAAAAGACTTCTTCTTGAAAGAATGAAGGATGAGGCACAGCAGGAGGCGAGCCTTATTATAAAAAGGATTGAAAATGAGGCGAAAGAAAATGCAGAAAAAAATGCAAAAGAAATCATAAGCCTTGCAATACAGAGGTGTGCAGCAGACCATACAGCGGGTGCAACCGTTACAGTGGTTAATCTTTCCAATGATGATATGAAAGGACGGATTATCGGAAGAGAGGGAAGGAACATAAGGGCGCTTGAAGAACTCACGGGTGTTGAACTTATTATTGATGATACGCCCGGCTCTGTAACTCTGTCATCTTTTGATCCTGTAAGGCGGGAGGTTGCAAGAATTTCATTAGAGTGTCTTATGGCAGATGGCAGGATTCATCCAGGAAGGATTGAAGATGTAGTTGAAAAAGTAAAAAAAGAGGTTGACAATACAATCTGTGAAGAAGGTGAAAGGGCGATATTTGAAGTTGGGGTACATAATCTTCATCCAGAGCTGGTAAAACTTATTGGCAGATTAAAGTACAGGACAAGTTATGGACAAAATGTTCTCCAACATTCAAAAGAAACAACGTTTTTGATGGGTGTTCTTGCGAGCGAATTAAAAGCGGATTTTTCTCTTGCAAGAAGAATAGGAATACTCCACGATATCGGAAAGGCATTAGACCACAATACCGAAGGCACGCATGCTAATATAGGAGCGGATATTGCAAGAAAGTATGGGGAATCAGCAGAGGTTGCACAGGCAATAGAATCCCATCACGAAGAAATTGAACCTAAGGGACTTTATGCTGCTCTTGTACAGGCTGCTGATGCAATAAGTGCTTCCCGCCCTGGCGCAAGAAGAGAAACAGTAGAAGCATACTTAAAAAGAATAAAGAAATTGGAAGAGATTGCAAATGTGTTTAAGGGTGTCCAGAACACATTTGCAATACATGCGGGTCGTGAGATAAGGGTTATAGTTATACCTGAAAAGATAAGTGATGCAGATGTGTTTATACTTGCAAAAGATATAAGAAAGAAGATAGAGGCTGAACTTGGGTATCCTGGTCAAATTAAGGTTGTTGTTATAAGAGAATTAAGAGCAGTGGAGATTGCAAAATGAAGGTGCTTTGCGTAGGAGATATTGTTGGTGAACCGGGAAGAAAAGCATTTAAGGCAGGACTTAAGATAATTAAACAATCAAAACCTCTGGATGTTATAATTGCAAATGCAGAAAATGCAGCAGGAGGGGCAGGCATAACCGAAGAAACTGCACAGGAAATTTTTCAAAGTGGCGCGGATATTATCACAACAGGTGACCATATATGGGACCAAAAACAGATGATATCTGTGATAGGTACAATAAAAAATTTTTTAAGACCTGTAAATTATCCTCTCTTTACCCCGGGTGTTGGAAGTGTAATTATTGAAAAACACAACCTCAAAATAGGGGTTTTACAGCTACAGGGAAGGGTCTTTATGAAACCTCTTGAAAACCCTTTTAGCTTTGCCGAAAAGATAGTAGGGCAGTTAAGAAAAGAAACAAATATCATATGTGTAGATGTGCACGCGGAGGCAACGTCTGAAAAACTTGCCCTCGCATATTTTCTTAAAGGGAAAGTAAGTGTAATATTTGGCACACATACACACATACCGACCGCAGATGAAAGAATATTCCCAGAAGGCACAGCATATATAACGGATATAGGTATGACAGGCCCTTTGAATTCAATACTTGGAAGAAAACCTGAACAGATAATAGAAAGATTTATTAAACAGGTGCCTGTAAAGTGTGAGGTTGCAAAAGGTGATATGCAGATTCAGGGTATAATAGCAGATATAAATGAAAAAACTGGAAAGGCATTTTCAATAGAAAGAGTCCATTTAATAATACAGGTATGAATGATATGAATAAAATAGTAGAAAGAAAAAGATTAAATGAAGTGACAGTTCAGATGGTTATAGAAGCACCGAGGATTGTACAGGGAGCAAAACCAGGTCAGTTTATAATAATTAAAATACAAGAAAAAGGAGAAAGATTTCCGCTTACAATTGCCGGAACAAATCTTGAAAAAGGAACAATAACAATTATATTTCAAGAAGTAGGAAAAAGCACTAAATGGCTCGGCAGTCTTCAGCAAGGAGAATATATAGAAGATATTGCAGGTCCTCTGGGGACACCAACGCATATTGAAAAGTTTGGGACCTCTGTTTGTGTAGGAGGAGGGGTTGGTGTTGCAGAGGTTTATCCCATAGCGGTTGCACTTAAAACAGCAGGCAACAGGGTTATATCAATCATTGGTTTCAGGACAAAAAATCTTGCAGTACTTGAACAGCAGATGCACTTTACAAGTGATATGCTTAAGATTACAACCGACGACGGTTCTTACGGTAAAAAAGGACTTGTAACAGATATTTTAAAACAAGTTATACAAAAAGAAAAAATTGATATAATTTTTGCAGTAGGACCAATACCAATGATGCAGGCTGTGTCTGAAACCACAAGAGTATTGGGTATAAAAACCATAGTGTCCTTAAATTCAATAATGGTGGACGGAACAGGTATGTGCGGTTCTTGCAGGGTAAGTGTGGGAGGTAAAACACTTTTTACCTGCGTGGATGGCCCGGATTTTGATGCTCACCTGGTTGATTTTAAAGAACTTTCCACCAGACAATCAAGGTTTGTAGAAAAAGAAAAACATTCCTGTAATATTTTCAAGGTAAGTGAATAGTTTTCTGGTATCTTTATACGACAATAACACACATAAGATACAAAAAGAGTGCACAGTCCTTCTTAACCTTATATGTAGATATGATGCCAAAGATAAAGGGATTTTTACCCGTAAGTTTAATTGAATGGAAAGGAAAAATATGTTCTGTTGTATTTTTGGGAGGGTGTAATTTAAGATGTCCTTTCTGCCATTCGAGTGCTCTTGTGACCAATCCTGAAAGCCAGCCTGAAGTAAAATGGGAAAGCATAGAAAGATATTTAAAAGAGAAAAAGGGATGGATCGATGCGGTCGTCGTATCGGGAGGGGAGCCTACCACAGATAAAGGATTACCCCTTCTTTTAAAAAATATAAAACAGATGAATCTAAAAACAAAGATATTCACAAACGGAACAGATCCCGATATAATAAGGTATCTTATTGATTCAGGTCTTGCTGATTCGTTTTCAATAGATATAAAAGCTCCTTTGAATTCTGAAAAATATAGGGTTGCAACAGGTGGGGATGTTTCAGTAGATAATATTGTTAAGTCCGTAAAGATTATCATAGAAAACAACATAGACTCGGATTTTAGAACAACCCTTGTTCCGACAATATTTGACGGAGAAGACTTCAAAGGTTTTGCCAGGGAACTATTTTATCTCGGTATAAAAAAGATTATCCTTCAACAGTTTGTTCCAAGGGACACACTTGATCCAACATATCTTAATATAAAACCTTACAGTCAAGATTTTATAAAAGAAATTGTTCAGGATATATGTTTTTATATAAAAGATGTTGAGATTTCCTGATTTATCATAATTATCTGCCCACCGCCACAGCACTTGCCATTAACTTGTGTCGGGGGCAAATCACGGGCATGGAAAAGTGGGGGAGGGAACGGGGTGTTTCTTCACCATAATTCAGAATTTTAAATTAGTTGAAGGGTAGAAAAATGGATATAAATCTTGAGGTTGTTGAAATAAGCCCTTACGAGAATATAAACATCATATTAGGGCAGGCGCATTTTATAAAAACCGTTGAGGATATATATGAGGCTATAATCGGAAGTGTCCCGGGTATAAAGATTGCAGTTTCATTCTGTGAATCTTCGGGCAAGTGTCTTATAAGGTCAGAAGCAAATGATGAGGAATTAAAAAAATATTCAATTGAAATAGCAGAAAGAATCGGTGCCGGGCACTGTTTTGTCCTGCTTATCAAGGGAGCGTTTCCGATAAACTGTATGCAGAATTTAAAAAATGTATCTGAGGTGTGCAATATATACTGTGCCAGCGCAAATCCCATTCAGGTTGTAATTGCCCGGACTTCGCAGGGAAGGGGTGTAATGGGTGTTATTGACGGTTTTTCGCCGAAAGGAACGGAAAAGGAAGAAGATATAAAATGGAGAAAAAGTTTTTTAAGGAGTATAGGCTATAAACTGTAAGATATGCGAAAATTTATTCTTTTTTTCCTTGTTGTATCTGTTATTATCTGTATAATCTTTCTTTTAGGTTTTTTATCAGGGCAAAAAATCGTAAATATATCTTCTTTGACTAATGGGCGTAAAGACACGCTTATTGTATGTTTTGGAGAGGATTTAACAGCAGGCAGGGGAGTGCCCTTGGGTGAGGATTATCCAAGCCAGCTTGCAAAGATGTTAAACAAGGTTGTGGTTGTTAATGTCTCTGCGGAAGGTAGAACGACGGAATCTGCGATTGATGTATTGAAAAGAGATGTTCTAACACAGAATCCACAAATAGTAATTATTGAACTTGGCAGGCAGGATTTTTTTAAAAGAATTCCTGTTGACCAGACCTTTCAAAACCTTGAAAAAATTATATTAGAAATTCAAAAAAAAGGGGCTGTATGTGTAATATTAGGACTTAAAATGGGAATGAAAAAGGATGAGTATTCCTACCGCTATAAAAAGCTAGCTGAAGAGTTTGGCTGTATATATATACCAAACTGGCTTGATGGGGTAATGACAAACCCACGGTACAGAAGTGGCTTATATTATCCCAATAGTCAGGGGTACAGAATACTGGCAGAAAGAGTTGCAAGAAAAATAAAAAGGATAGTCAGATAGCCTAATACAAACTAAACCTAAAAAATATGATAAATATAGATTTAAGTGGCAAAGTTTCTATTATAACCGGTGGAGCATCTGGCATAGGAAAGGCAATATCAGGAAAATTTCTTTCTGCCGGCTCCTCTGTTGTTATTGTTGATATAAACGGGGATGTTGCGGAAAAAACCATAACTGATTTTAAGAATACAATAAATGGTTGCAAGGTTATGTTTGTGCAGTGCGATGTGGGCAACAAGAAAAGTATAGACGATATGGTGAACACCATATTTGAGAAACATAAAAGGATAGACATACTTGTAAATAATGCAGGGATACTTATACCCAGGCTTCTTGTTGATCCTGCCGGAAAAGAAGATGCAACGGAAGCCATATGGGATAAAACAGTTTTAATAAACCAGAAGGGTGCATTTTTCTGTGCGCAAGGGGTTGCAAGGATTATGATAAAACAAAAAAAAGGCGTCATAATAAATGTTTCTTCCGAAAGCGGGCTTGAAGGTTCACAGGGGCAGAGTATGTATGCGGCAACAAAGGCTGCCCTTTATTCGTATACGAGGTCGTGGGCAAAAGAACTTGGGAAATATAATATAAGGGTTGCAGGTGTAACACCTGGCATATTAGAGGCAACAGCCTTAAGAACACCTGAGTATGAAAGGGCCCTTGCATATACAAGAGGCATAAGCGTAGAAGAATTAAGAAAATCTTATGAGAAAGTTTCTATTCCGCTTGGAAGGGTTGGAAAACTTGAAGAAGTGGCAGATACGGTCTGTTTTCTTGCATCAGACCTTGCAGGTTATATTGCAGGAACCTGTATAAATATTTCCGGCGGAAAAACAAGGGCATAAAATAATATCTTCAATTTTATATTTGATAAAAGTTCAAAAATTAAAAATTTTTAATTTAAACAAAGCAAAAAAATAAAAGATGAATATGTTTAAATCTGTATTAGTATTTATAGTTGTTATCGGTTCCTGCTTTGTTTGTGACGCAAGGCAAAAGCCAAGGAGATTTGTTCAGATGAAGGCTCTTGCGGATGAATTATATCTGAGGTCTGATTATATTTCCTGTATTAGGGTATGTGATGACATCTTAAAAAGGTTTCATTTTTTGAAACCCGAATCTGTTTATTATCTTAAAGGACTATCTTTTTTACAAAAACAGGACACAGACAATGCAAAAGCAGAGTTTAATAAACTTCTCGGTATAACCTCTGATAAAAATCTAATTAAACAAATAAAATTAGCACTTATTGATTGTGATTTTGTTGCAGGTAAGTATATGGAGGCATCTTTGGGGTATGAAGAATTTATTCAGGAAAATCCAAATCTTGATAACATACCCACTGTTAAGTTCAAATTGGCAAGGTGTTTTCAGTATATTTCAAGATGGGAAGATTCAAGAAGGATTTTAAAGGGGTTGATAGAAAATTATCCCTTAAGCCCTGAGGCTGCAATGGCAGAGGAAATTCTCAGAACGGAGGTTCCATATTTTCGTGTTCAGGTTGGTGCGTACAGTAAAAGGTCAAGCGCAGACGGCCTTGTCCGAGACCTTTCCAAAAAAGCTATACAGGCAGAGATTGTAGAGGCTGAAAAAAATAGAAAACCTCTTTTTAAGGTAAGAGCAGGTAAATTTCAGACAAGGGCAGAAGCAAAAGATTTTGCAGAAAAATTAAGACAGATGGGATTTCAAACATTTGTTATTCCATAAAAGAAGTATGAAAATACTTATTCTTGCAGCAGGATATGCAACAAGGTTGTACCCGCTTACACTTGATAAACCAAAGCCGTTGTTGCATGTTGCCAACAAGCCTATACTTGAACATATCTTGAAAAACCTTTTTGTAATTCCTGATATATCAGAATGTATAATTGTTACAAACCATAAATTTGCAGAAAAATTTAAAATCTGGGCAAATACATATCAAACCGATGTTTCTATAAAAATAATTGATGACGGCACATTGAGTGATGTTGATAAAAGAGGTGCTGTAGGCGATATGAGGTTTGTTTTTGAAGAAAAAAAGATAAAGGATGATACACTGGTTGTTGCAGGCGATAACCTTTTTGATTTTGATATGATGAAATTTTATTCTTTTGCAAAAAAACATATTCCATATTCTACAATAGGATTGTATAAGGTGCAGGATATATCTGCGGTAAAAAGATACAGTGCAGTTGAAATTGATAAAAAAAACCATATAATACACTTTGAAGAAAAGCCAAAACAACCGCGTTCAAATCTTGTTGCCATATGTCTTTACTTTTTTCCTTCGCATACACTTAAACTAGTAAACAGATACATAGAGGAAGGAAATAACCCAGATCAACCAGGTCATTATATTTCCTGGTTATATAAAGTGGAAAATACATATGGATATAAGTTTGAGGGTGAATGGTTAGATATAGGCGATAAAAATGAATATAAAAAAGCTGGTGAGATATATAAAAACAAGGCACTGGCAACAGGTATTAAGTATTAATACAAATGTGTTAAATTACTTTACATAAAATTTCCCCTAACCTTTCTTTCGGGCACCCTCTTGGTGAGAGGGGAATGTGAGGGATCTCCCCCTTTGAAAAAGGGGGGATGAAGGGGGATTTTTTTTAATTGTGTCATTTTACTTTTGTAATTTTACTTATTACGTTTGTATTAGGTAATTGAGTAATATCAAAAGAAGAAGATGCGTCATTCAGGGTAAATATGGAAAAGTTGATTCTGTTTATTAATAATAAATTATGCCGAGCAAAACCGCCCAAAATTCTGCTGGCTACAGTGCCTCCTCTTAAAGCGGACTTAGGTATTCCCGAATCAATAGCGAAAAGGGTTAAGGACATAATTAATCCGGAAATAAGGGGAATAAACAAGAAATTATCCATTCCCCTTGTGGACAACTATACACTTTTAAGGACAACGTGGAGTATCTTGAAGATGGCATACACCCGAATGAAAAAGGGTATGAACTGATGGCAGAAAACTGGTCTGTTGCCCTGAAGGAAATTATTTTCAAGAAAGAGAAAAACTCTCCTACTACAGGATTTGTCTATGATGACTTTTATCTGGCACATAATCCGGGAAAGACCCATCCGGAACAGCCGGTAAGACTTAATGCTATCCTGAAAGGATTGAGGAAGAAGAACCTGTTTCACCAGCTTTTACATATTAAACCCTTGCCGGCGAATGTAGAATGGATCACCCAGATTCATTCCCCGGACTATGTCAGAGAGGTAATGAAAGTCTCACAGTCCGGTCAAAAGTACCTGCATTCACCAGATACAGGCATTTCAGAGGAATCTTTTAATGTGGCGCTTCTGGCTCTTGGCGGAGTGTTAAAAGCAATAGATGCGGTTATGAGTGGGAAAATAAGAAGTGCATTCTGCGCCGTGCGTCCCCCCGGACACCATGCGATTAAAGATAAAGCAATGGGGTTTTGCCTGTTCAACAATGTGGCTATCGGGGCACGATACTTACAGAAAAAATACAACCTTAAAAAAGTATTTATTGTGGACTGGGATGTACATCATGGCAACGGAACACAGGATGCTTTTTACGATGACCCCACCGTCTTTTTCTTTTCGGTCCACCAATATCCTTTCTACCCCGGTTCCGGCAGAAGTGAAGAGAAAGGGACAGGGGATGGATACGGTTATACTTTTAATGTACCACTTCCGGCAGGCAGTGGCGATGAAGCATACCAGAAGGTCTTTCAAAATATTCTGAAACCAGAAATTATTAAATTCAAACCGGATTTTATCTTTATTTCTGCCGGGTTTGATGCCCATAAGGATGACCCTTTGGGTGATATGCAACTTACACCGGAAGGATTTGCGCAGATGACCGCCATATTGAAAGAACTGGCAGAGAATATCTGTAACGGCCGTATAGTTTCGGTATTGGAAGGGGGCTATAATTTGGAAGGGTTATCAATGTCAGTTTCCGCTCATATTGCTGCTCTTCTTGGGGTAAATATTACTACTTATAAATCCGGTTTGTCATTACGAGGTGAAACCAAATCTCATCCTGTCATTGAGGCTGTGTCACAACCTTTATTTTGCACCTCTATTTTTGGATTGTCTTAAAACAAGAGGATAAGTGCTTAAAAAATATTTGTTCACATCAGAGTCTGTAACAGAAGGACATCCGGACAAGATATGCGATAAGGTTGCCGATGCTATTTTAGATGCTATACTTGAAAAAGATTCTGATGCAAGGGTTGCATGTGAATGTCTTACTTCAACAGGTTTTATAATGGTTGCAGGAGAGATTACAACATCCTGTTATGTAGATATTCCTGCGATTGTAAGAAATACATTAAAGGAGATTGGATATACCAATCCGGAATATGGGCTTGATTGTCACGATTGTGGTGTTTTAACAAGTATCCATGAACAGAGTAAAAACATATCAGTAGGTGTTACACAAACAAAGACACATGAGCAAGGAGCCGGGGATCAGGGAATGATGTTTGGTTTCGCAGTAAAAGAAACTCCTCATCTTATGCCGCTTCCCATTACCCTTGCTCATGGACTTACATTTAAGATGGCAGAGGTAAGAAAGAAAAAGGTTATTCCCTGGATGAGACCTGATGGAAAGTCGCAGGTTACAGTAGAATATGAAGATGATAGACCAAAAAGGATAGATGCAATTGTTATTGCAGCCCATCATGACCCCAAGGTCGGTAGGAAACAAATGGTTTCAGATATTATGAAAAAGGTAATAAAGCCTGTCTGCGGCAGATGGATGGATAAGAATACAAGGATATTTATAAATGCCACAGGTATATTTGCAATTGGAGGCCCTGAGGCTGATTCAGGTTTAACAGGAAGAAAAATTATTGTTGATACCTATGGTGGAATGGGCCATCATGGCGGTGGTTGTTTTTCGGGCAAAGATCCTTCAAAGGTTGACAGGTCCGGGAGTTACATGGCACGGTATATTGCCAAAAATGTTGTTGCAGCAGGGCTTGCCTACAAATGCGAGGTGCAGATTGCATATTCTATAGGTGTTGCAAAACCTGTAAGTGTTTCTGTGGATACTTTTGGGACAGGTAAAATTTTGGATAGCAAAATAATTGAACTAATAATTGAAAACTTTTCTCTTACACCCGCTGGAATTATAGAGCACCTTAAATTAAAAAGGCCTATCTATAAAAAGACTGCTGCTTACGGACACTTTGGAAGAAATGATCCCGATTTTACATGGGAAAAAACCGACAAGGCAGATATGTTGAAAAAGCGTGCTGGACTATAATAGATACATTAATAAACTTTAAGGAAAATGCAATGAGATATCATATAAAAGACATTAAACTTGCACAAAAAGGGAAAAACAGAACAGAGTGGGCTTCCATTGATATGCCTGTTCTTAAAATGATAAAAGAGAGATTTCAAAAAGAGAAGCCGCTTAAAGGAATTAAAATTGCAGCCTGCCTTCATGTAACAAGTGAAACTGCAAACCTTATGCAGACGCTTAAAAATGGGGGAGCGCAAACTGTTCTGTGTGCATCAAATCCATTAAGCACACAGGATGATATAGCATCTACACTTGTAAAAGATGAAAACATACCTGTATTTGCAATAAATGGTGAGGACAATGAAACATATTATAAACATATAGAACAGGCACTTGAATTAAATCCGAATATAACAATGGATGATGGTGCAGATTTAGTTAGTACAATACATACAAAAAGAAAAGACCTTGCCAGGCATGTTATAGGAAGCACAGAAGAGACAACGACAGGAGTTATAAGACTAAAGAACCTTCAAAATCAGAACCTACTTTTATTTCCTATTATTGCGATTAACGATGCAAATACAAAACACTTGTTTGACAACAGATACGGAACAGGGCAGTCCACAATAGATGGTATATTAAGAGCAACAAACCGGCTTCTTGCCGGATGTCAGTTTGTCATATGTGGATATGGATGGTGCGGAAGAGGGGTTGCAATGCGCGCCAGGGGAATGGGTGCAAATGTGATTATAACGGAGACTGATCCATTAAAAGCATTAGAGGCGGTTATGGATGGCTTTAATGTTATGCCATCTATAAATGCAGCAAAGATAGGAGATATATTTGTAACCGTTACAGGCAATATAAGTGTTTTAAGAGAAAAACATTTTAAGGTTATGAAGGATGGGGCAATACTTGCTAATTCGGGACATTTTAATGTTGAGATAGACCTTGACAGACTTTCAAAAATTGCTGTTTCAAAAACAGATGTTAGAGATATGGTAAGAGAATACAAACTTAAAGGTGGGAAAAGAATATTTGTCCTCGGAGAAGGAAGACTCATAAACCTTACTTCTGCGGAAGGACATCCTGCTTGTGTTATGGATATGTCATTTGCAAACCAGGCGCTTGCGGTTGAATATCTTGTTAAAAATAAAAACAAACTTGAAAAAAAAGTTTACAATGTTCCGGAATCCACAGACAAAATAATTGCACAATTAAAATTAAAAACTATGGGCATAGAATGCGATAGACTAACCATAGAACAGGAAAAGTATCTTATATCATGGGAGAGGGGAACATAACTTTCCTTCCTCCATAGACTATCTGGTGTGGATTAAATTTTGATAAGATAAAATGGGGTTGTAGGGCGGGCTCGTGTACAGAAGAAGGTAATATGATTGAGATGAAACTTCTTCAAATACAGATAGATGAAACAAGGTTGGAGCAGGTGGTTGTCCTGAAAGAGAAATCCGGCACAAAGATATTACCAATAGTAATAGGTATAAATGAAGCAAGGGCTATATACGATAACATCTATGATGTGCAGTACCAGAGACCTATGACACATGATTTGATAAAATCTATGATAGAAAAATTTAAAATAAAATTAGAAAAGCTTATTATTGATAAGATTGAAAACGGAACCTTCCATGCAAAACTTGTATTTAAAAATAAAGAAGATGTAGAAGTGGTAATTGATACAAGGCCCAGTGACGGACTTGCCATTGCTCTTCGTATGAAATCTCCTATATTTGCAGAAGAATATGTGCTTCAAAACTCCCTAGAGGTATGAGGTACAATGCATTTTTTGGATTTGAATAAGTTTCTCCCCCGCAAAGTTTTCCAAGCCCTTAAAAAAGCAAAAAAAACCTCAGGTGTAGATTCTGTGTATATTGTAGGCGGAGCAGTTCGTGATATGCTCTTAAAAAAAATACCTATACTTGATGTAGATATTGTGGTAAATATAAATGCGTGTCTTTTTTCAAAAAACCTTTCCAAAATTTTAAACTCACATATTGTTTATCTTGGGAAAAATCCAACCACATACCGCATTCCTTTTCCGCCTCCGGGCCCTGCCCCTTCTAACCTTTTAAGAAAAGGCTGGATGAACAATTTTTGTATTGATGTTACAGAATATCAAGAAAGTATTGAACAGGACTTAAAAAGAAGAGACTTTACGGTAGATGCAATTGCCGTTGAATTTCCTTCCTGTAATATTATTGATACAACCGGTGGGCTACAGGATATAAAAAAGGGCTTGTTAAAAGTTCCTCGTGAGGATGCGTTCTTGAAAGACCCTGTAAGAATCATAAGGCTTTTTTCAATAGGTTCAAGTCAGTGTCTTTTGATAGATAAAAAAACAAAAATTCTTGCAAAAAGAGCGCTAAACAAAATTAAGGATATTCCGGCAGAAAGGATCCGTCAGGAATTGTTAAGGCTGTTTGGCTCAAAACAGACCTACTCAACTATGAATGATATGACAGAGATGGGCGCCTGGAATGTTTTACTTCCTGAATCTATAAAATTAAGAAAGATAAAAGGGGGAAGATTTCACAGACTATCTGTATGGAAGCATTCTATAGAAGCATTAAAATATTTTGATAATCTTGTCTTATCATTAAAAGGAACTCTTAAAAAAAAAATTGATGTATATCTTGAAAAAAAAGGCTGGATTTTAAGATTTGCAATCCTTATTCATGATATAGGAAAGCCGGATACCAGAAAGTACAGGAAAGGCAAAGGATACACATTTTATGGGCATGAATCCACGGGTGAAAAATACTGTCAGATTATAAGCAAAAGATTTAAACTATCTAATGATGAAAGGTATCTTTTAAAGATGCTTGTTAAAATGCATATGAGGGCCGGTCATCTTGCCGAACTGAATTTTCCAAAAAAAGGAATAAGAAGATTTTTCAAAGATGCAGGACCGGATATAATAGGCTTATGCCTTGTCTCTGTTTCTGATTTAGGAAGTATAAAACCGCTACAGGCAAAAAAAGTTTTGAAATTTTTACAAAGAGTTGTTTCGGGTTATTATGATACAGAAAAAAAGATGATAGAGCCGTTTTTAAGAGGAAGGGATATTTTAAGTATGGGGCTGAAACAAGGACCTGTAATAGGGCAGGTATTAAAGAAGATACAGGATATGCAGATACAGGGAAAAATAAAAACAAGAAAACATGCGTTAGAATGGTGTAAAAAAATAACAGCGATACCTTTTTATATTTAATTGACAAAATATTGCGGGCATGTTAGAGTGGGAGTATATGAAAATAATGGATGAGCAGGATATAAAAAATAGGATTCTGGATATATCAGACCAGATTATTTATAAAAACAAGGATATTCAAAAAGTTGCTCTTGTTGGTATAAAAACAAGAGGACTCCCTTTTGCCCAAAGGCTTGCCGATGTAACTTTTAAGAAGACAGAATTTAAAATTCCTGTCGGTGGACTTGATATAACGCTTTACAGGGACGACCTTACACTTGTCCCAAAAAGCACGGTTTCGTTATACGAAATAAACCGGCCCGTAGTAAAAAAAACCGAGATAGATTTTGATACATACAACAAAAACATTATACTGGTTGATGATGTTCTTTTTACCGGTAGAACAATAAAAAGCGCTATGGACGCGATTATGGATTTTGGAAGACCCAAAACTATTCAGCTTGCCGTTCTTATAGACAGGGGGTTAAGAGAACTTCCCATACAGGCTGATTATATGGGTAAAAAAATACAAACAAAAATCGGTCAGGTTATTCAGGTAAAACTTAAAGAGATTGATGGTGTTGATGAGGTGTTGCTTGAAGGAGAATAAAGCATGGCAAAATGGAGAAGGAAAGACCTTCTGGGGCTTGAAGAATTAAGTCCTGATGAGATAGAACTTATTTTACAGGCAGCAGATTCCTTCAAAGAGGTTTCACTAAGACAGATTAAAAAAGTTCCAGCCTTGAAAGGATTGACAATTGTAAATCTTTTTTTTGAATCAAGCACAAGAACAAGAATATCATTTGAACTTGCAGAAAAAAGGTTAAGCGCAGATACAATAAATTTTTTTTCCTCAACATCAAGTGTAAATAAGGGTGAAACACTCATAGATACCGTAAAAAATATTGAGGCTATGAAAATAGACCTTATTGTAATAAGACATCCATCCTGTGGTTCGGCAAAGATGGTTGCAAGTGTACTTAAACAAGGGGTGATAAATGCAGGAGATGGTTCGCATGAACATCCGACACAAGGACTTCTTGATATTTATACAATAAAAGAGAAAAAAGGAAGGGTAAAAGGACTAAATATAAGCATTGTGGGTGATATAGAACATTCAAGAGTTGCAAGGTCTAACATATGGGGGCTTACAAAATTGGGTGCAAATGTAACAGTGTGTGGACCTTCAACACTTATTCCTTGTGACATACAAAAGATGGGTGTCTGTTTGACAAACTCTCTTGAGCAGGCGGTTCGCAATGCAGATGTTGTGAATATGTTAAGAATACAGACGGAAAGACAAGGTATGGGGCTGTTCCCATCTATAAGAGAGTATCAGAGGTTTTTTGGTCTAGATACTGAAAAACTTCAGAAATGGGCAAAACCTGATATTCTTATAATGCATCCGGGCCCTGTCAATAGAGGAATTGAACTGACATCTGATGTTGTGGATGGAAAGTATTCTGTTATACTTGAACAGGTAACAAACGGTGTTGCGGTAAGGATGGCTGTTCTTTTTCTGATAGCAGGAGTAAGATAAAAAAATAGTAGGCGGCGGGCAGGGGAAAGTGTAGAAGGGGATCTTTAAAGCACAAACTGGTTAGTATTAAAAAATGAGTATGGAATAAAATGAATCAGGAGCTTGTCAATATTATAAAAATCTATTCCACAGGAACTCATCAAGAATTAAACAATTACTTGATAGGCAAATCTAAAGACACCCTCATTGGAATACTACTTGATTTATTAACAATGTATATAAATGATAAAAATTCTTCAACAATTAGGGAATTTATAACAGTGAGTTTGGCAGGATATAAACACAAAGAAGGTAAAATTGGATATAACGGATTTAAGCAAGATTCCTATACAGCAGGGAAGACAGTCAAGTGCGAAGCAAAACCTAAAAATTTTGATACCGAGGAGTTTGAAAAATATAAGAAAGGAGAAAGGAAAACAAGTCCAGCAAAATTAAATGGTGGGGGGAATTTTACTGATTATACACCAGCAAGATTAGAAAGGGATAAAAAGGAAAAAGATTTAAATTTGTTAGTAAGTGGATTTGTAGACGGCAAACTGATTTATATTATTGAATTTCTGTTTAACTCTCCTGATTTTGTGAAAAACTTGGAAATAAAAATACAGAAATGGCAGAGGAAATTAAAAGGAAGTAAAAGCACGAAAGGGCAATTTTTAAGAAGTGCTGACTTTGATTACAAAGATTTTATCAAAAGCCCAAATTTAAAAATTGTCCATCTTTTAAATAAAACTGAATTAGCAAAATATGAACCATGTATTTCTAAGGGTTTTTACGAGTTTTTAGAGGGAATGACAAAATGAACCCAAAAGAATATTTAAATAAAATAATTCAAGGGGATGCTTTAACTGTTTTAAAGAGTCTACCTGATGAAGTTGTTGATGTTGGAGTAACATCACCACCATACAATAAAGGCGAAAACAAGAAAGGTTGGTTGGTAAAAAATGTAAAGTATTCAGGAGTGACTGATAAATTGCCCGAAGATGAATACCAAAAAAATCAAATAGTGGTATTGAATGAAATTTTTAGAATTACTAAACCTGGTGGGTCATTTTTCTACAATCATAAAATAAGGTGGGAAAGGGGTGAGATGTTTCATCCTGTAGATTGGTTGAGAAAAACAAAATGGCTAATCAGGCAAGAAATAATTTGGGATAGAATGATTGCGGCTAATATCAGGGGATGGAGATTCTGGCAGGTAGAAGAAAGAATATACTGGCTTTACAAACCGAAAGAAAAGAAATTAATAGGTGAAGAATTAAAACCTAAACATGCATTATTAACATCAATCTGGCGATTTTCCCCTGAACGAAAAAATCCTCATCCTGCTCCTTTCCCTTTAGCATTACCTATTAGAGCAATTTCTTCAACAATGGATGAAAAAAAAGGAGTAGTGCTTGATCCTTATTGCGGAAGCGGAACAACTTTAATAGCAGCAAAAATATTGAGGTGCGATTATATTGGTATAGAAATCTCTGAAGAATATATTAAATTTATAGAAAATAGGTTAAAGAATTATGAAAGCGAGTTAAAATTTGTTAAAGAAGAGATGTCCAAACATATTGTAATAAAAACTTTCAAAGAAAGAAAAGAGAAGGGTGAATTTACAGGAAGATATAGTCCTAAAAAAAGGCATCAGAATGCTTTGCGACAGAAAAAACTTCAGTTTATTATAACCTAAGCACCTTGCACAACCCTACACATAACTTCTGAAATTAACTCCGGTGTGAACATTAGATAGCATTAAGACAACTTAAATGGGAAAGATATGAAGATACTGATAAGAAACGGCAGGGTTATAGATCCAAAAAATAATATAGACAACACACTGGATATTCTTGTAAAAGATGGTGTGATAGCGTCTGTCAAGAAAGGCATTACCTGTGATGATGCAAAAGTGATAAATGCAAAAGGCAAGATTGTGTTTCCAGGGCTTATTGATCTACACGCACATTTAAGACAGCCGGGGAGGGAAGATGAGGAGACAATAGAAAGCGGTTTAAAAGCAGCGGCACACGGAGGTTGGACAACAATAACCTGTATGCCGAACACAAATCCTCCCATTGATGAGCAGGAAATTGTCCGGTCAATAATAGAGGAGGCAAAACACAAAAGCAACATAAGGCTCTGTGTTGCAGGTTGTATAACCCAAAAAAGAGAAGGTATGCTATTAAGTGAGATAGGTCTTTTAAGACAGGCAGGCATATCAGCGCTATCAGACGATGGGAATTGTATCCAGAATGCATCTCTTGCCAGAAGAGCAATGGAATATGCAAGGATGTTTGATGTTCCGATATTTGAACATTGTGAGGATAGAACCTTGTCTGCAGATGGTGTAATGAGTGAGGGATACATCAGCACAAAAATTGGACTGAAAGGGATTCCTGCAGAAAGCGAAAGTATAATGGTTGCAAGGGATATAGAACTTTTAAGAAAAACAGGATGCAGGCTTCATCTATGTCATATAAGTAAGAGCATTTCAATAGAACTTATAAAAATGGCGAAGGCAAAATCGTTGTCCCTGACCTGCGAAACATCCCCGCATTATATTGCATTTACCGATGAGGATTTATTTGATTATAATACAAACCTTAAGGTCAATCCTCCGATAGGAAATATAAAAAATAGAGAACAGTTAAGAAAAGCAGTTATTGATGGCACAATTGATGCCATTGCGACCGACCATGCACCTCATACGCAAGAGGAGAAAGAGGTTGAATTTGATAATGCACCTTTTGGAATAATAGGGCTTGAAACAGCGTTAAGTGTTATCTATACTTATATGGTTCATACAAAACTGATAGATTACAGGAGGCTTGTTGAACTGATGAGTCTTGGTCCTGCAAAGATACTTTGTATAGATGCCGGTCATTTGAGTATTGGCTCAAGGGCAGATATTGTTGTATTTGACCCTGATGATGTATGGGAAGTTAAAAGAAGCACAATATTTTCAAAATCCATAAACTCTCCCTGGCTTGGCTGGACACTGAAGGGTAAGATTATTCTTACCATAGCGGATGGGGAAATAGAATATATTTGCCCAACCTTTTAATTTTAATATAACATAAATCCTCAACCTTCATTGGGAGGCAGCCTATGGGCCCTTAGCTCAGTTGGTAGAGCAGGAGACTCATAATCTCTTGGTCGTAGGTTCGAGTCCTACAGGGCCCACTTTTATAAAGTTCAAAAAAAGTTGCAAAAATCCCTGATTACAGCAGACAAAAAAATTTTTGATACATAATATACTATTTTGCAAATGAAAAAATACAGGATTGTTATTTCAATGGGCGACCCGGCAGGGGTAGGACCTGAGATAATAGTAAAGGCTGCCTGCATAGAAAAAATACGGTGTATTGCTGACTGGATAATTGTCGGGGATAAAAAAATTCTTGAACTTGCTGCAAAAAGGTGTAGGTTAAACCTTTCACAGGATATAAAAATTTTTGATTTAAAAAATATCAATATAAATACATACAAAAGAGGGGTAGAATCATCAGAATACGGAAAGGCTTCTATAGACTATATACAGGAGTCCGTTAAAATTATTAAGCAGAAGAAGGCAGATGCACTTGTTACTGCTCCTGTAAATAAACATTCCATAAATAAAGCGGGCTTTCCTTATTTTAGCGGTCATACCGAATACCTTGCACATCTGACCTCCACAAAACAGGTATGGATGATGCTCGTTGGTGGACCTTTAAGGGTTGTGCTTGTTACAACACACTGTGCACTAAGAGATGTACCGGATAACCTTTCAAGAAAAAAAATAAAAGATGCAATATTAGCAACCGATAAAGCGCTTAAACAGTTTTTTGGCATTGCTTTTCCTTGTATCGGTGTTTGCGGTCTTAATCCGCACGCATCGGATAAGGGCATATTCGGAGATGAAGAAAAAAGGCTTATAATCCCTGTTGTTAAAGAATTAAAAAAAAGTATAAAAAATCTTCAGGGTCCTGTTTCAGCAGATGCTCTGTTTTACAAGGCATATAAACATAAGTTAGATGCAATTGTTGCTATGTATCATGACCAGGGACTTGTTGCACTGAAAATGATTGCATTTGAAACAGGCGTGAACATCACACTGGGGCTTCCATTCATAAGAACATCACCTGACCATGGGACTGCAATGGATATTGCAGAAAAGTACATTGCAAGCCCTTCTTCTTTTATTTGTGCAATGAAGATCGCAGTAGATATAATAAAGAGAAAAAATGCCTGAAAATCTTTCTCAAATCAAACAAACACTAAAACAGATTGGTATAAGACCTTCAAAAAGATTGGGGCAGAATTTTCTTTGTGATAAAAATATCTGTCACAAGGTTGTGTGTTGTTTAGATAACAGGCTTCCTGTTCTTGAAATAGGCGCCGGGTTGGGGATGCTCACCTCTGCTCTTTGCGAAAAAAAGTATGATGTTACCGCAGTTGAATACGATAGAAAACTTTATGAATGGCTATGCGAAAAATTCAAAGGAGATAATTTTGTAAGGATTGTGTTTTGTGATATTCTTAAATTTAATACAGTAGACTTTGCAAAGCAAAAAGGGGGGGTGATAAATATCATTGGCAATATTCCATACAGTATATCAAGCCCCTTAATTTTTCAGATTATAAAAAATTCTAATTTTATAGAAAAAGCTGTTCTTACATTGCAGAAAGAGGTTGCTGAAAGGCTTATTTCAAAACCGTCAAAAAAATCTTACGGAAGATTAAGTGTTATGTTCCAGTATAGGGCATATGCAAGACACATTATGAATATTTCTTCGTCATCTTTTTATCCCATACCGAAAGTTGATTCAGGTGTTCTTGAGATAGGTTTTTATAAAGAGCCAAGGTTTAATATAATTGATGAGGGCCTGTTTTTTAAAGTAGTTAAACTTGCGTTTTTACATAGAAGGAAGATGCTTTTAAATACGCTCAAAGGGAGTTTTGAAAATATAACGGAAATTTTAAAACAGGTAGATGTAAATCCTCAAAAAAGGGCAGAAGAATTATCTGTGGAAGACTTTGTAAAAATCTCAAACAAGTTAGTGCAAAAAAATAGTAAGGCTTGTGGATAAAAAGCAGGAAATTATTAAGGAATCTCAGGAAAAGTATTAGATATCTAACACAGTGGGTCTTCTTAGAGACCCTCAAAATCTAATGCAGTGAGAGTCTTTAGAGGACCCCTCATATCAAAAATTTTCTTGCCTGTGAAAGCAGAGATAGGTAATATTTCAAAAATGGAAAAAGTAAAGGCTGTCATTCTTCTTTCAGGCGGGCTGGATTCAAGTATTGCCGCAAAAATTATAAAAGAACAGGGAATAGACCTTTATGCGCTTCATTTTACATCTCCCTTCTGTCAGTGTGACAAAGATGGAAACTGCTTTTCAAGAAAACTTGCCACAGAGATTAATATTTATTTCAAAACAATTTTGAAAGGTCCGGAATATATAAAAATTGTAAAAAACCCTCGCTTTGGATACGGAAGGGGTATGAATCCTTGTATAGATTGCAGGATATTTATGTTTAAAAAGGCCTGGGAGTTTGCTAAAGGTATCGGTGCAAAATTTCTTATCACAGGAGAGGTTGTCGGACAAAGACCGATGTCCCAGAAATACAATGTAATCCTTCTTATTGAGAAACAGGCTCAACTTGAAGGAAAAATATTAAGACCTCTTTCTGCAAAGATTCTTCCTCCCACGGAGGCAGAGATTCAGGGTTGGGTCAACAGAAATGAACTATTATCTATACAAGGAAGGACAAGAAAAGAACAGTTATCTTTTGCGGATAAATATTCGGTGAAAGGTTTTTCCTGTCCGGCAGGTGGATGTCTTTTAACTGTAAAACAGTTTGTAAGGAAACTTAAAGATTTGTTTTTGCATAAGAAAAATATTACACAAAAAGATATTCTCCTTTTAAAGGTTGGAAGACACTTCAGATACAAAACAGGTAAGCTCATTGTCGGGAGAAATGAAATGGAAAATAAAATTTTAGAATTACATAAACACTTAAAAGATTACATATTCAGGGCAAGAGATTTTAAGGGTCCTGTTACCATATTACAGGGTAGAAAAACAACATCCGCTATAGATTTTGCTGCAAAAATTACAGGACTCTATTCTGATTGTAAGAAAAATGAAAATGTTACTATACTTTATGGAATAAAAGAGCCATTCAAACAGACAAGTATCCTTCCTCTTATGCAAGAACAATCTGCAAAATACAATATATCTTTGTAGTATACTTAGGTGTCCCTGTTCTCGCCCCTGCCTATCTGTACCCGCCTGCTTAAAGCACGCAGGGACGGGCCAGAAAGATTTTCCCATAAGGTATCAAGATATTAAGGGAAAGCTCCACAACCCCCCTTAATCTTCAATCTTCAATCCTTTAATTGGGGGGGAATATTTTTTTCTTGTTTCCATTGAGAGATTAAAAATTACTATACACAGGTGTCTTTATATGATAAAATAATAAAATATTGAAAGCGTTGAAAAATTGGCCGTCTCAGGCCCCTTTGGGTATAGAATTTATTTGTAATTTGTATTTTCGGGTACCCTCTGGATGTGGTGCTTGTTTGTGATTTCGGGTACCCTTTGGGTGTGGAATTTGAGATTTGAGTTTTCTAACAGGGAGTGTTATATAAAAACGCACTTAAATACTTATGTTTTATATATTACAAATTAAGGAGATGATATGATAACAGTCAAATGATGTTGGTGAAGACTCTGGATTACTGGTAATATAGCCGTGGTCTGGAGTAGATAGGTTATAGGTTGTATTTTCCCGTGGGGCTTAATTGACCCCGTGAAGGAGATTAATCGAGCCTATAACCGAATAGTCACCATAGGGCTTAATTGACCTTGAATAGGAGGATGGTGTTCACCGACAAATAGCTCTACTCCGAAGACTACAACCAAAGAAAGGGGTGTAGCGATGAAGAGATGGATTGGAGTAGATTTACACAAGACGCAGTTCACCGTTTGCTATTTGCATGAAAATGGTGAATATAAGATTGAAGTTTTCAAGGTAGATGCAAAAGGTGTAGAAGCATTCAAGAAGACACTGAATAAGAGCGATGAAGTAGCAGTAGAATCAACGGGCAACACCGGGTATTTTGCCAGAGAGATAAAGGGCGAAGTTAAGGCAGTCAGGATAATCAATCCTACGCAATTTAAGATTATCTCCGCTTCGGTGAAGAAAACAGATGAGCACGATGCGGTAACAATGGCAAGGTATTTGAGCAAAGGGTTAATCCCGGAGGTAAGGATGCGAACGAAAGAAGAATCGCAGATAGCCAGTCTCATAGGCACACGGGATAAATTTGTAAAACTAAGAAGTTCTTTAAAGAATAAAATCCACAATATTCTTAATGCCAACGGCATAGTTACCAAGCGTGAAATTTTTGGTTCCAAGAAAGGGTTAGATAAAGTATTGGCTCTTGACATTGAAGCAAGCTATCAATTCGAGCTAAAGATAATTGTTGAGCAGATACACAGCCTTAACAATTCAATCGATGAGATAGACAAAGGACTTATCGAGAAGGGTAAGAAATTAGATGGACATAAGAGCATTACTTCTCTTACCGGTATAGGCAATATCTCGGCAACAATCCTTTTAAATACCATCGGTAATGTAAATGATTTTGCTGATGACAAGAAGATAGCTGCTTATCTCGGTATTGTGCCAAGAGTATCCGTCTCTAACGAAACGAGCCACTACGGCAAAATAACCAAGATGGGAAATAAGATAGCTCGGACAGCATTAGTGCAATCAACACTTATTGCGATAAGGTACAATCCATATTTGAGGAAATTTTATTTTAGGCTTAAAGCCAAAAAAGGTAGTGGCAAGGCAATTATAGCCACCGCCAGAAAGTTTTTAACTATAATTTACCGTACCTTAAAGAACAAATGGGTGTTTGAAGATTTTAATAAATTCAAATTAGCTGTAAGTATTTGATAATACAGTCTTTAGGGTAGAGAGTTATTGACTGTTAACATAGGAGAGATGATGATGGATAAGATCAGTACTCGTGACACTATAGACGGTGTCGAAAAATTGGAGATGGCAATAAAAAGGTTGAAAAAAGCGCAAAGAGTTTTTTCGACTTACACACAAGAGCAGGTGGATAAAATTTTCCTTGCGGCTGCAACCGCAGCTAACAAGGAAAGAATCCCACTGGCAAAGATGGCGGTTGAGGAAACCGGCATGGGTGTCGTTGAGGATAAGGTTATCAAAAACCAATACGCCTCCGAATATATGTATAACGCTTACAAGGACACAAAAACTTGCGGTGTGGTTGAGGAGGACAAAGCATACGGAACAAAGAAAATTGTCGAGCCTATCGGTGTTATTGCTGCGGTTATCCCCACGACCAACCCAACCTCGACGGCAATCTTTAAAACCTTGCTCGCACTCAAAACTCGCAACGGTATTATCATTAGCCCCCATCCGAGAGCTAAAGGCTGTACCATTACGGCTGCAAAAATTGTGCTTGACGCAGCTGTTGCAGCAGGTGCTCCTGAAGGAATTATCGATTGGGTTGATGTACCGAGCCTTGAAATGACCAACATGGTTATGAAGGAGGCAGATATGATCCTTGCAACGGGCGGACCCGGCATGGTTCGTGCGGCTTATTCAAGTGGCAAGCCGGCTATCGGCGTTGGTGCAGGTAATACTCCTGCGATTATTGATGACAGTGCCGATATTTTACTTGCTGTAAACTCGATTATCCATTCCAAAACCTTTGACAACGGTATGATTTGTGCCTGCGAGCAGTCGGTAATCGTGCTTGACAGCGTATATAAAGCAGTCAAAAAAGAATTTTCCGATCGTGGTTGCTATTTCCTCAATAAAGACGAAACCGAAAAAGTTCGCAAGACGATTATCATTAACGGTGCGTTAAACGCAAACATTGTCGGTCAGTCAGCATTTAAGATTGCTTCGATTGCAGGTGTCACCGTTCCCGAAAAAGCAAAGATACTTATCGGTGAGGTTGAAAGCGTTGAGCTGTCCGAAGAATTTGCACATGAAAAGCTCTCTCCCGTACTTGCAATGTATCGTGCAACGGATTTTGCCGATGCACTCGATAAAGCAGAACACCTTATTGCAGACGGCGGCTACGGACACACAAGCTCGATATATCTTAATACCGTTACCGAAAAAGTAAAGCTTGACGAGTTTGCCGCACGGATGAAAACCGGTCGTATTCTTGTAAATACTCCTTCCTCGCAAGGCGGTATCGGTGATTTGTATAACTTCAAACTCGCTCCTTCTCTCACGCTCGGCTGCGGCTCGTGGGGCGGCAACAGCGTATCGGAGAACGTCGGAGTCAAGCACTTGTTAAATATAAAAATGGTTGCCGAAAGGAGGGAAAATATGTTGTGGTTCAGAGCACCTCAAAAGGTGTATATCAAAAAAGGCTGCCTGCCTGTTGCACTTGACGAATTAAAAAACGTCATGGACAAGAAAAAGGTGTTTATTGTAACCGATAGCTTCCTTTATAATAACGGCTACACAAAGCCGATAACCGATAAGCTCGACGAAATGGGAATACAGCACACGACCTTCTTCAATGTTGCACCCGACCCGACACTTTCCTGTGCAAAAGAGGGCGCAGCACAGATGAGAGCATTTGCACCCGATTGCATTATCGCACTGGGCGGTGGCTCTGCAATGGATGCAGGCAAAATCATGTGGGTGATGTACGAGCATCCAGAAGCAGACTTTATGGATATGGCCATGCGCTTTGCCGATATCCGCAAGCGTGTTTATACCTTCCCGAAAATGGGCGAAAAAGCATACTTTATCGCTGTTCCTACCTCTGCTGGTACAGGAAGCGAGGTTACACCGTTCGCAGTCATAACAGATGAACAGACAGGCGTTAAATATCCGCTTGCCGACTATGAGCTTATGCCGAACATGGCTATTGTTGATGCGGACATGATGATGAACGCACCCAAGGGCTTAACCTCTGCCTCAGGTATAGATGCCTTAACTCACGCACTTGAAGCCTATGCTGCAATGCTTGCAACCGATTATACCGACAGTTTGGCACTGCATTCACTTAAAATGGTATTTGAATATCTGCCACGTGCTTATGACAATGGTTCAAATGACCCCGAAGCGAGAGAAAAGATGGCTAATGCCGCAACAATGGCAGGCATGGCTTTTGCAAATGCGTTTCTTGGAATATGTCACTCAATGGCACACAAACTAGGTGCGTTCCATCATCTGCCTCACGGCATTGCAAATGCTCTCATGATTAACGAGGTGTTGCGGTATAATGCTGCTGAAGTTCCAACTAAAATGGGAACCTTCTCGCAATACGACCACCCCCACACCCTTGCCAGATATGCAGAGGTTGCGGATTACCTCGGTGTAAAGGGCAAAACCGATGAAGAGAAGCTCGAAAATCTTATTAAATATATTGATGAGCTTAAGGGGAAGATTGAAATTAAAGCAGCAATCAAGGATTATGGTGTTGAAGAAAAAGACTTTCTTGACAGACTTGATAAGATGGTTGAACAAGCCTTTGATGACCAGTGCACAGGCGCTAACCCCCGCTATCCGCTTATGAGCGAAATCAAGCAGATGTATTTAAACGCCTATTACGGCACAAATAAAAAAGTATAAGGAGGACGGAATGATGAAACTTGATAAGATTATTGCAGTTAGAACATCAAAGACAGTTTATCGTGACGGGGATAAAGCTATTAAAATTTTTGATACTGACTATTCAAAATCAAATATTTTGAATGAAGCACTAAATCACGCAAGAGTTGAGGAAACAGCTTTGAATGTTCCAAAGCTTATTGAGGTTAGCATAATTGAAGGTAAATGGGCGATTGTTACCGAATTCGTAGAAGGCAAAACACTTGCATGGCTTATGGAAGAAAATCCCGATAGATATGATGAATATCTGGAACTGTTTGTCGATTTGCAAATGTCTGTCCATGCGCAGAAAGCTCCGCTTCTAAACAAGCTAAAGGATAAAATGAACAGAAAAATTTCCGAATCGGGCTTGGATGCAACAACTCGTTATGAATTACACACTCGACTTGAATCGATGCCCAAAAACTTAAAGGTCTGTCACGGCGACTTCAATCCCTCAAATATAATCATTTCCGAGGACGGTACACCTTATATCCTTGACTGGTCACACGCAACACAGGGTAATGCTTCTGCCGATGTAGCAAGAACGTATCTGCTGTTCTGGCTTGCGGGCGACATTACTGGTGCTGAAAAATATCTTGATTTGTTCTGTAAAAAAAGCGATACCGCAAAACAATATGTTCAAAAATGGCTGCCCATTGTCGCCGCTTCGCAATCGGTTAAGAGTAAGCCCGAAGAAAAAGAGTTTCTGCTGCATTGGGTAAATGTAGTTGATTTATGAATAGAAAAGGAGTCAAGATAATGAAAATTACAGTATGTATAGGAAGTTCATGCCATTTAAAAGGTTCCAGATAGGTTGTTGAAGAATTGCAATTTTTAGTTGCCGAAAACAACTTAAAGGACAAGGTTGTGCTTGCGGGAAAGTTTTGTATGGACAATTGTCAAAAAGGTGTATGCGTAAAACTTGATGAGCAACAGTTTTCGCTTTCTCCTGAAACAACAAAGGACTTCTTTAAAAAAGAAGTTCTCACAAGACTGAAAATGAAAGGAGATATCTGAAAATGGCTGATAGAGGAAAGAAGCTGATAATGAATGGACAAACCATCACTTTTGAACACGAAAGGAATATCATAGAGGTGGCAAAGAAGGCAGGGATAATTATCCCTACTTTTTGTTACCACTCTTCGCTGAGCGTCTATGGGGCCTGTCGGATATGCACCGTAGAGGTGGAAGGAAAAGGTTTTCAAATCGCTTGCGCCACTCCACCCCGTGATGGGATGATTATCAAGACCAATACTGATCGTATCTTCAGGTTGCGTCGGATGCTCATAGAACTTCTATTAGCTAATCATGATCGTGATTGCACCACCTGCGAAAGAAGCGGCAACTGCAAATTGCAAGAACTATCCAATGCCCTTGGAATTACCAATATTAGGTTCGACAGTTCCCCTGAACGAGAGATAAAGCCTGAAAATGCCGCTTCTATTGTCCGAAATCCCAACAAGTGCATCTTATGTGGTGACTGTGTCCGGATGTGCCAGGAGGTTCAGAGTATCGGCGTAATCGGTTTTACAGGCCGCGCCGCCGAGACGAGAGTAGAGCCACCATTTAATAAAAGTCTTGCCGATGTTGATTGCGTTGAATGTGGACAATGCACACTGGTTTGCCCGACCGCAGCCTTAACCATAAAATCCAATATAGATAAGGTCTGGTCCTTGCTCCACAATCCCCAGATAACTGTGGTTGCCCAGATCGCCCCGGCTATCAGAACTTCTCTTGGCGAGGTATTCGGTATTACATCAGGGACTAATGTGCTTGGACAGCTATCAACAGCCCTGAAGCAACTCGGTTTTGATTATGTCTTTGACACCTGCGTTGGTGCTGATATACATATATTAGAGGAATCCAAAGAGTTCTCTAATCGGCTAAAAAGCAATGAACATCTACCCTTAATCACTTCATGTTGTCCGGTGAGAGTTAGATTTATAGAGCAATATTTTTCTAATCTCATCCCTAACCTTTCTACCGTGCGGTCACCACAACAAATATTGGGTTCCATTATCAAAAGATTCTATTGCAGGGAGAAGAATATTTCACCAAAGAATATGGCGGTTATCTCTCTAATGCCGTGCACGGCTAAAAGAAGTGAGTCAGAGAGGCAGGAGTTATCAAATAATGGCATTCCAGATGTGGATGTTGTTCTTTCAACCAGGGAACTTATCAGTATGTTAAGGCAGGCAGGGATAGATCTGGCAAGATTGCCATCTACCCAACTTGATAACCCACTTGGAAATCCTAGTGGGGCAGGTATTATTTTTGGAGTTACCGGAGGGGTGGTAGAGGCTATTCTTCGCACTCTTTATGAGAAGACAGACAGTCGCCGTCAAAAAATAGCCTTCAACGAGGTGCGTGGTAATGAATTTCGTAGAGAGACCTCTATCAGATTAAACGGAAAGGAGATAAAGATTGTCATTGTTCATACCTTAAAAGAGGCAAAGAGATTGTTCAAGGAGATTAGTGATGGGAAAGTGGATTATCACCTGGCCGAGGTGATAGTCTGCCCAGGTGGTTGTGTGGGTGGTGGTGGCCAGCCGATACCCAAGGATACCTTTGAGACGCCGATGCTCCGCGGAGAAGGACTCTACAAGATAGATGAGTCCCTGACAGTTAGAACATCCTTATCAAATCCTGATGTTAGGGCAATATACGAAAGATGGCTCAGGTCTGAAAAATGTCGTCTTGAAACCCTTCATACGCATTATACACCCCGACGTCGGATATCTGCTGAGGCAATTTCATTATGGAAAGGTAAAGAAGAGGAGAAGACAGTTATAGAGGTGTGTGTTGGAACAAGTTGTTATCTCAAAGGCTCTTACGATCTGATTCAATTGCTGACCCAAAAAATAAAATCTTTAGGACTAACCGAGCATATTGATGTTAAGGCTACCTTCTGCATGGAAAAGTGTAATAAAGGACCAACAATTAGAGTAGATAATGATATTATTACCAACATCAACCCTGATAAGGTGGAAGATATTGTGAGCAATCTTATCGTGCCAATAGTAAAAGGGGAAAGAGTAAGTCAAGAGCGAATCCTTCCTCTGGATAGAAAGTTCCAGAGAGTAAACGAAATTATTGTCAAATATAAAAACAGTTCGGCTAACCTCATTCCTATTTTGCAGGAGACACAGGAGGAATACCGTTATCTCCCGAAAGAGACTATGATTTATATCGCTAACTGTCTTGATATTCCAGTCTCTTCAATCTACGGATTGGCCACTTTCTATGCCCAATTTTCCTTGATTCCCAAGGGAAAACACCTGATTAGGGTATGCGATGGAACTGCCTGTCATGTGAAGAATGCTGATGATATCATTGAGGTCATCTATAAGAGAACCGGTCTGTCAGAAGATATGTCCACAACGAACGATATGTTGATCACATTGGAGAAGGTGGGCTGTCTGGGTGCCTGTGCCCTTGCTCCAGTTGCGGTGATCGATGGCAAGGTATATGGACATCTAACACCGGAAAAGATGACAGAACTTGTTGATACAATTCTTGGATCTTGCGGAAAAACCTGATGGAAAAAACAATCCATATTTGTCAGGGGACCAGTTGCGAAGCAATGGGCTCCCACATTATCAAGGAGGCCTTTGAGAGAGAGCTATCGGTCCTGAATCTCGACAGGGTAACCGTTGATTTCACCGGCTGTCATGGACTGTGTCAGCTCGGCCCGGTTGTGATAATAAGACCTGGGGACACCTTTTACGGAAGAGTTAAGACCGAAGATGTCCCCGAAATTGTGGATTCGCACATAAAGAAGGGGATAATAGTGGAACGATTGTGCTATCTCTGTTCCCAAACCCAGAAACATATACCCCGTTATCAAGATATTCCCTTCTATAAACATCAGCGACGTGTTGTCCTCTCAAATTGTGGACAGATAAATCCAGAACAGATAGATGACTATTTGAGTAAAGATGGTTACAATGGTCTGAAAAAAGCCTTATCTTCTCTTACACCACTAAAAGTTATTGATATGGTGAATTGCTCTGGACTCAGAGGGCGTGGTGGCGGTGGGTTTCCTACAGGAAGAAAATGGGAGTCATGTCAGAAAGTTCAGGATGAGATTAAATATGTGATCTGTAATGCCGATGAAGGTGATCCCGGGGCATTTATGGATCGCTCAGTTTTAGAGGGAGATCCACAATCAGTGATTGAAGGAATGGCTATTGCCGGTTATGCCGTAGGCGCTAAAAAGGGATACATCTATGTTAGAGCCGAGTATCCCTTAGCCGTGAAACGGTTAAAGATTGCTACTGCTCAGGCAAGAGAGAAGGGATTCCTCGGCAAAAATGTTTTAGGGAGCGGATTCGATTTTGACATAGAGATTTTCCAGGGGCCCGGGGCTTTTATTTGCGGTGAGTCTACGGCCCTAGTTCTCTCTATTGAAGGCAAAAGAGGGATGCCGAAGCCTCTCCCCCGTCCCCGCACTACTGAGGAAGGGCTATGGGGAAAACCTACCTTACTCAATAATGTGAAGACCTTTGCCACCATTCCGCGAATTATCATCAATGGGAGCGAATGGTTTAGAAGAATGGGCACCACCGAAAGCCCTGGAACAGCAGTCTTTTCCCTGACAGGAAACATTACAAACTGCGGATTGATAGAGGTGCCAATGGGTATAACCCTGAGAGAGATTATCTATGATATTGGTGGAGGAATTCCTGATGGTAAAAACTTCAAGGCGGTTCAGATTGGTGGGCCATCTGGTGGCTGTTTGCCTTTTGACCTGCTTCATCTTCCGGTTGATTTTGATTCCCTGAAAAATGTCGGGGCAATGATGGGGTCAGGGGGAATGGTGATTCTGAATGAAGAGGATTGCATGGTTGATGTAGCCATGTATTTTCTGCAATTCACCAAGAATGAATCCTGTGGGAAATGCCTGCCCTGTAGAGAGGGTAGTAAACAGATGTTCCGCATCTTAAAAAAGATTGTTCAAGGTGAAGCCAGCCGTGATGATCTTGAACTGCTGGAGGAACTTGCTCTTGTCATCAGGGACAGTTCACTCTGTGGATTGGGACAATCAGTGCCCAATCCCGTCTTAACAACATTAAAGTATTTTCGGGATGAGTATATCGCTCATGTAGAAGAGAAAAGATGTCCTGTAGGGAGATGCCCAGCCTTAAAACACTACTATATTTTAGCAGAAAAATGCAAGGGATGCACCCGTTGTCTTAAATCGTGTCCTACAGGAGCTATTTCAGGAGAGGCTCGGAAAGTTCATGTAATAGATGATAGTCTCTGTACCAGATGTGGTCTCTGTCTTTCTGATTGTCCTTTTGATGCCATAGAACTGGAGGCATAGACAGGGATGAAAATGGTCACGGTGCATATCTGTGTAGGGAGTTCGTGCTATCTTAAGGGTGGCGGTGAAATTGCAGATAAATATTCTCTCCTGATAAAAGAATCTTCTTTGGAAGATAGAGTCCAGCTAAAAGGTGCTTTCTGTCTGAAAAATTGTTCTTCTGGGGTTGCAGTAATGATTGAGGAAGAGATTATTACTGAGGTAACCAGAGAAAACTGTGAGCAGATCTTTAGGGATAAGGTTTTGAGGAGATTGGAATAATATGAATATAATTAACATAAAAAAAGTAGACTGTGAGAATTGCTATAAGTGTGTGAGAAGCTGTCCATTGAAGGCAATTAGAATTAAAAAACAGCATGCCGAGGTGGTTGAAGAACGGTGCATCCTTGATGGCAAATGTGTGGCAGTTTGTCCCCATAATGCCAAGGAGATAGAGGATGGTCTGAATAGGATAAAGGAACTTCTTGCCTCTAAGTTCAAAGTCATAGTCAGTCTTGCCCCGTCTTTTGCCGGACTGTTTGATCTCAAGCATCCCGGGCAGATGGTTTCTGCACTGCATAAATTAGGTTTTGCCGAGGTAGAGGAGACTGCCTGGGCAGCAGAGATGGTTGCCACAGAACATATTAAGATGCTTGAGACTCTTCCAAAACCTGTTCTAACAAGCTCTTGCCCGGCAATTGTCGGTCTGGTAGAGATATATTATCCTGAACTGATTCCTCATCTTGCCAGGGTTGTCTCACCAATGATTGCCCATGGAAGAATGCTTAAGGCAGATCATACCGAAGATATGCGAGTTGTATTTATTGGACCCTGTATCGCCAAAAAGAAAGAGATGGTTGATGTGCCCGGAGCAATTGATGGGGTTCTAACCTTTGTGGAATTAAAAGAATGGTTTGAAGAAGAACATATCAATATTGGGTCTTTGGCAGAGGAAGAATTTGCCAATGAAAGTCCCAAATGGGCAAGACTTTTTCCCCTGGAAGGAGGACTATTAAAAACAGCTTCCATAAATCCTGATATGTTATCGCGAGAGGTGCTTGTTATCTCAGGGGTAGAGGAGTGCAAAGAATTTCTAAAAGATTTTGGCAAGAATATTCCGCAAAAGGTAAATATCATTGAGATGCTTGCCTGTCCAGAGGGTTGTATCAATGGGCCCGGGATAAAAACCGAATATTCTCTTCTTGCTCGCAGACAGAAGATACTCGGTTTTTCAAAAGATAATGAGGGTATCTCTATACCGATCAAGAAGTTTAAGGAAGTAGATTTGAGCAGGAGCTACGCTGACCGCAGAATAACTCCTCTCATTCCTACGGATGAGGATATTGGAGGACTGCTTTCCAGTATTGGTAAATTTACCCCTGAGGATGAAACCAACTGTGGTGCTTGCGGATATGATTCCTGTCGTGAAAAGGCGGTTGCAGTATATCAGGGTATGGCTGAGATAGAGATGTGTATCCCCTATATGCGGACAAAAGCAGAGTCTATGAGCGAGATAATTACTGAATCAATACCCAGTGGAGTGATTGTCGTAGCAGAAGATATGACCATCCTTGATATAAACGCGGCAGCCAGAGAACTCTTTTCCTGTCAAAAGAGAAAGTTGATTGGAAATAAACTCAATACGATAATTGATGACAATTATTTCAGGAAAGCCTTCTCTGAGCAGAATGTTATCTCCGGTGAGGTTTCCTATCCAGGGTATGAGCTTATATTTCAACAGACGATACTCTTTGTGCCTAAGCATAATATAGCCGTAGGTATTTTTATTGATATTACCAAGCAGCAAAGACATATTAAAGAAGAAGAGAGGCGCAAGGAAAGTTTTTCCAGGGCTCATACTGTTATTAACAAGCAGATGCGGGTTGCTCAGGAGATCGCTGGTCTCCTGGGGGAAACCACGGCTGAGACCAAGGCATCTCTTCTTGAACTGTTAAAGTTGATGGAGGGAAAATGAACCCCCGGGAGATTTTTGTGGAGGTATCTCATGGTTCTCTAACCAAACACAATGAAGAGGTCTGTGGCGATAATGTAATGGTAAAAAGAGTAGATGATGGTTCAACAATTGTGGTTATGTCTGATGGATTGGGTAGCGGCATCAAGGCATCAATTCTGGCAACGCTGACTACCAGGATTATTGCAACTATGTTAGAAAAAGGGGTTAACTTGAAGGAAGTGGTAGAAACCCTTGCTGAAACCCTACCCGTCTGTCAGGTGCGAAAATTGGCTTATTCAACATTTACCATCCTACGGATATCTTCCAGGGGAGAGGTAGTTGCGTTTGAATATGGCAATCCAGAGCCTTTTTTTATCCATCAGGGTAGACTTAACACTATTTCAGGAAATGAGTATCCAGTAGGAGGGATAAAAATATCAGAATCTTATTTTCCTATGGATAGGAATGATTATCTGGTAATAGTAAGTGATGGTATTGTTCATGCTGGCCTGGGAAAGGTATGGAGTATGGGGTGGCAAAGGGAGAGAGTAGGGAAGTTTTTAGAGGAGAAAGCAGGGTCTTTACCATCAGCTTCTTCCTTAACCAGGTCACTTCTTGATACAGCAAATAGTTTTTATGAGGAGATGCCCGGGGATGACGCCACTTGTGTAGTGATTAATTCTCGTCTATTCCAGCGACTCATCGCGATGATCGGTCCACCGCTTGATGTAAAAGATGATGAAAATGTGGTTAATGAACTGGTTAATTTTGATGGTATAAAAGTGGTGTGTGGTGGTTCTACAACCAATATCGTTGCCAGAATATTGAAAGAGGAGCTAATCGTAGATATATCCTCAATGTGCAATGGGATACCGCCTACTGGTATCCTTAAAGGGATAGATCTCGTTACTGAAGGCATTTTAACTCTCTCTGGTGCATTAGAACAGATTAAGGGAGGGGTTGTTAGTGATGAGCTGGTGGACAGGAGAGATGGTGCTTCACGGCTGGCAAAGGTCTTGCTTTCTGCAGACAGCATCAACTTCGTTGTTGGGCAGACAATAAATCCTGCCCATCAAAACCCCAATATGCCATCTGAATTAGTCATTAAACGAAAGATTGTTGAATCTATTGCATCATTATTAAGAGAGAAGGGGAAACGGGTTACAATGGAATATTGTTAACCACGGAACCTTATAAGGAGTAGAGAATAGGGTACTGTCAAAAAATAAATGAAAACCACTGAAAACACTGAATTCACTGAAAATAATTATCCTTTTTCTGAGATAACTGATAAGATTATCAAATGCGCCATTGAGGTTCACAGGACCCTTGGCAATGGATTTTTGGAAAGTATTTATGAAAATGCGATGATTTATGAATTGGAACACCAGGGATTAAAAATTGAAAAGCAAAAAATAATATCAGTGGTTTATAAAGGGAATATCATCGGTGAACACCGTTTGGATCTTCTTGTTGAAGGAGAGATAATCGTTGAAAATAAAACAGTTAAAGAATTTGATGTCATTCATCAAGCCCAGATTTTGTCTTATTTGAAGGCAGCCAAAAAGAGAATTGGGCTTTTAATAAATTTTGCTAAAACAAAAATTGACATAAAGAGAGTAATTTTGTAATTCAGTGTCATCAGTGTCTTCAGTGGTAAGATTTTGACATTATGAATAAACGACTCGGGAGATTTAATATGAAAGATAAATTGTTTTTAAAGATGGTATTAGGGCTTATTGTTGTTGTTTTTGTAGCGTTGTATATCGGATACAGGGAGATGGGCAGCCAAGAAGCCCTTGGCAGGCAAACTTTCCAAGGGAAAGATGGGGGGAATGTGGTTAAAAAATTTGCTGCTATAGACACTGATTTTGAACCTGTTTACTTAAAACTTCACAGATCAGGTGAATTAAAAAAACGGGCGGAAAAATTGTGGGCAATGATGGAAAAATGTTCACTCTGTCCGAGAAGATGTGGCATCAATCGTCTCAGGGGTGGGACCGGATTCTGTCGTGCCCCGGGTACAAGGCTTTTTGTTTCATCCTTTCATGCGCATTTTGGCGAGGAAAGGCCACTTGTTGGCAGAGGTGGTTCAGGGACGATCTTTTTTACCCATTGCAATTTAAGATGTGTATTTTGCCAGAACTATGAAATAAGTCATCTTGGCAGGGGCTTTGCAAAAAGTATTGAGGAATTGGCTGATATGATGCTTCAACTGCAAAAAAGGGGCGCTCATAATATAAATCTTGTAACCCCAACACATTACTCTGCGCATATTCTTAAAGCACTTGATATAGCCGCAAGCAGGGGACTTCGGCTGCCAATTATATACAACACTTCTGGCTGGGAACCGCTTGAGATAATCAAGATTCTTGATGGTATTGTTGATATTTACCTGCCTGATTTCAAATACTGGGATAGTGAAATGTCAGCAAAATATTCAGCCGGAGCAAAGAGTTATCCGGAGGTGACAAAAGAAGCAATCCTTGAGATGCACCGCCAGGTCGGTGTGGCAAAACCAGAAAAAGATGGTCTTGTGTACAGGGGGCTGATGATTCGCCATCTGGTTATGCCAAATAATGTTGCTGGTTCAGAAAAGATTATGGAGTGGATAGCGGAAAATCTGCCAAAAGACACATATATCAATATTATGGCGCAGTATAACCCGAGATATAAAGCATTTGATTATCCGCAAATATCCAGGAGGATAACCGATGAGGAATATAAAAAAGTTGTTGACCGTGCAAAAGAACTGGGGCTTACAAATCTTGATACTGGGTGGGGATTCTGGTGGCTGAGAAGATGATGGGATTATTATTGAAACCTGTTGCTTATAATAAACAAGTTATGGCTAAGGCCGAAAGATTTCTAACAGGGTTTATCTGTGTAGTTTTCATAATATTTATAGCTCTTGCAGACCATTGCTTGGCTTATAAAGATTACCAGGAAAGGGTTACCGAGCATACGCTCAAAAATGGCATACGACTTATAATTCTGTCCGACCATTCTGCTCCGGTTGTTTCCTTTCAAGTGCATGTGGATGTTGGCGCGGTAAATGAAAGAGTAGGGGAGACAGGGATAGCCCATCTACTGGAGCATTTAGCCTTTAATGGAACCCAGGTTATTGGAACCAAAAATTGGAAAGATGAGAAAAAGGCTTTGGCCAAACTTGACCGTATTCACAAAAAATTGTTAATGGCTAAAGCAGAAGGAGAAAATACACAGAGGCTTGAGGAAGAGTTTGAAGAAGCTAGACTTGCTGCAGATAGGTTTACCAGAACTAATGAGTTTGGTCAGATTCTCGAGCGAGCTGGAGCAATTGGCCCTGGTGCCTATATCAGTTATGATTTTACCTGTTACTGGGTTGAGCTTCCTTCTAATAAGGTCCAGTTGTGGGCGCTCTTGGAGTCTGACCGGTTACTGAATTCAGTAGCGCGTGGGTTTTATCAAGAATTGAAAGTTGTCAAAGAAGAGAGAAGGATGCTCGTTGACAACTCACCGTGGGGAAGGCTCTGGGAGGAATTCAGGGCAATTGCTTATAAAGCACATCCCTACGGGAATCCTATAATTGGGCACATGAGCGATCTTGAAAATATGACACGAGATAAGATAAGGAGTTTTTATGAAAAACACTATACCCCTTGTAATATAATAGTGGCCATTGTGGGCGATGTAGAGCCAGAAAGACTTATCCCCAAGATGGAGAAGTACTTTGGAAGATTTCCGGTTAAAGACAGACCACCTTCAGTAATAACAGTTGAACCGGTTCAGGCTTCTGAAAGAAAAGTTACCGTGGAAATAAAGGCAGAACCAATTTTAATAATAGGCTATCATACATTTAAGGCTACTCATCCCGACCGACCAATGCTGAGGATAGTTGCAGAGATCTTGGGTGGGGGAAGAACCTCTCGGTTATATGAGCGTCTCGTAAAAAAAGAAAAGGTTGCCATAGATGTGGGTTCTTGGTCCTGGGCTCCAAAATATCCCGGGATGTTTTATTTGTGGGGAATGGCATCAAAGGGCCATACAAACCAAGAAGTGGAAAGGTTAATTTACGAGGAGATTGAGAGATTAAAGAAGGAACTTGTAAATGTCACAGAATTAGAAGGAGCGAAGGCCAGGGTGAGGACCGAGTTCATCAGAGGGCTTAAGTCCAGAAGAGGGATAGCCAGGGAGCTTGCCTGGTATGAAGCGGTGACAGGCGACTGGAGGAATATGTTTAAAGAATTAGAAAAGGTTGAGAAAGTGAGCGAAGAAGATATAAAGAGGGTAGTAAATAACTACTTTTTTTCACAGAATAGAGTTGTGGGAATGGTTGAGCCTAAACTGTGAGTAAGATGAAGAGAGAACTTAAAAAGATTAAAAAAGGAATTATTTTTTTGTTAGTCCCTGTTTTTCTGATAGGCTGCTTTCCAAAAAGAGATACGACAAGGGATTTTCAGAGATTGGAGTTTGTTGAATTAGAGCCTATTGAAGTTCCGGAATATACAAGAAGAGAGCTTAAAAACGGAATGATTGTTTATCTTATGGAGGACAGAACATTACCCCTTATCCATTTCAAGGCTCTTATAAAGACGGGCTCTATTTGGGATCCCCAGGATAAGGCTGGACTTTGTGATATAACATTTGAAGTTATCAGAACAGGAGGGGGTGGACAGAGGACAGGAAACGAGATAGATATGAAACTTGAGAGGGTAGGAGCTCAGATAGAGGCAGGCGCTGATAGAGATATGGGTTGGGTTTGTGGTTTTTCTCTTAAAGATAATTTCAATGAAATCTTCTCTGTATTCGGTGATATTTTAAGGAACCCTCTCTTTGACCAGGCTAAAATAGAACTTGCCAAAATTAAAATAAGGGGATTAATTGCCCGCAGAAATGACAATATAGAGGAGCTTGCCAACAGAGAATTTAGAAGGCTTATTTATGGGAGAGATAATCCCTATGCGAGGATTGTAGAGTATAAAACAATAGAGAAGATTACCAGGAATGATTTAGTGTTATTTTATAATAATTTTTTTCATCCTAACAATATTGTTCTGGGTTTGTGGGGAGATTTTGAGAGCGAAGAGATGCTTAAAAAGGTAGAAAGTATATTCGGAGATTGGGAACCAAGAGAGATTCAATTTCCTGAGAAGCCCATAATTGAGCAGGAGCCCATTGCCTCATTTAATTTAGTTATCCGAAAAGAGGCCACCCAGTCTGCGATAAGAATGGGCCATTTAGGTATAAGGCGTGATCATCCTGATTATTTTGCTTCCATAGTGTTGAGTAAAATATTAGGAGCAGGCTGGCATTCAAGATTTGGCCGTCGTCTGCGGACAGAAGAGGGGCTCGCTTATGAGGTTTGGGCATGGCAAACGGCTGAGTTTGATTATCCAGGGTTGTTTATTGCTACTGCCCAGACTTCTTTAGGTCGCACTATTGAGGCAATAACTCTGATGAAAAGAGAGATTGAACTAATACGGCAGAAAGAAGTAAGTTATGAAGAACTTAAAGTCGGCAAAGAAAGTATTTTAAATGCAGCTGTCTTCTGGTTTGATACAAAAGATGAAATAATTGAAAGGCTTATGCGTTATGAATACTATGGGTATCCCCTTGATTATATAAAGAGGCTCATTGAGGGTATAAAAGAGGTAACAAAAAATGATATTTTAAGGGTTGCCCGGGCTCATCTAAAACCGGACAAACTGACCATACTTGTAGTGGGTAACCCTGAGTTTTTCGATAAGCCTCTTTCAAGCCTTGGTGAGGTTCGCTTACTTGATATTTCAATCCCTCAATAGTTTACCAAGCAACAAACGGGTTTACCCGTTAGAGACCTATCTGCCCTCTGGTATTTATCATTATAACTGGCAAGAGCATATTATTGTTTCCGTAAAAGAAGATGATTTTTGCAAGCAGTTAATGTTGGCAGCTCTGGAGCAGAGGATGGTAGCAAATGCTCCTGTAAGTTTAGTCTTTACTGTGGTCTATTTTTTGCACTACAAGAAGATATGGCAAAAGAGGCGAGGTTCGCTATGTCCCTATGGATGTGGGAGGTGCGGGTCAAAATGTTCACCTGCAGGCAGAGGCATTGGGTTTAGGCACAGTGATAATCGGTGCCTTCCATGACGAAGCAGTTAAGAAAATTCTCGGGGCAAAGGATGAAGTGCCTCTTTACATAATGCCAGTGGGAAGATATTAGGGGGGAGCAAGATTATGAATGAAAGGATACTTATAATTACTCTTTTGGTTTTTAGTATGGTTAAATGGGCAGTAGCAGAAGAGGTTCGGCAACCAGCAGTAGCAGGCAGTTTTTATCCTGCTTCTGTCCCAGAGTTAAGGAGGATGGTTAAAGGGTTTTTAGAACAAGTCCAGCCGGTAGAGTTAGACGGAGAGTTGGTTGCATTAGTTGTTCCCCACGCTGGTTTTGTCTTCTCAGGCCAGGTGGCGGCACATTCTTATAAACAGTTAGAAGGAAGAGATTTTGATACCATTATTTTAATCGGGGATAGCCATAGGATGAAGTTTCCCGGTGCTTCCATCGGAAACTACTCTGCCTATCGCACTCCCTTAGGGGATGTGTCAGTAGATAGAACATTAGTGAAAAAACTAATTAAAGAAAATGAAAAAATAGGTTTTCATCCTCAGGCGCATAAAAAGGAGCATTCCCTGGAGGTACAACTACCATTTTTACAAACAGTGCTTGGAGATTTTAAAATTGTGCCCATAATAATGGGTGAGCGCAACCTTCAGACCTGTAAAATTTTGGCCGATGCGCTTCTTAAACACACCAAGGACAGGAATGTGCTCTTTATCGCTTCTACTGACCTTTCCCATTTCCATCCCTATCAGGAGGCAGTAGAGATTGATAAAAAAACAATTTCGGCGATGGAAAAATTAGATGGTGATCTGCTCTTTAAAGGTTTGCAAAGAAATGAATATGAGCTCTGTGGTGGCGCAGCAACAGTAGTTACTATGTTAGTAGCCGAAAAGTTGGGTGCGAACAAAGTCAAACTGTTAAAATATGCTAACTCCGGGGATGTGCCCTTTGGAGACAAGTCCCGGGTAGTGGGCTATGCGGCAATGGCCATAACTAGTTTGGCCGGCTCTCAAGGGATAGAGACTTATGAACCTTTAAGTAAAGAGGCACAAAAGATACTTCTTAAACTTGCCCGTCAGGCCATTCAGGGGTATGCAGTAACATCTGCAACACCAAAAATTGAACCAGGAAATTATACGGTGTTAAATGAAAGACGGGGCATATTCGTCACTATTTACAAAGACGGAAAATTGCGGGGTTGTATCGGTGTACACGAATCGGAACTGCCACTTTACAAACAGGTTGCAAAAACTGCTATAGATGCTGCTTTTTTTGACAGGCGATTTCCTAAATTGAGGCCAGAAGAGATTGAAGATATTAAAATAGAACTTTCGGTGTATCTTTCTCCCTTAGTAAAGATAGACAATGTTAGTCAATATGAAGTTGGAAAGCATGGAATTATTATGCGAAAGGGCCGACGGGGAGCAACATTTCTCCCCCATGTGCCCCTTGAGCAGGGATGGGATAGAAAAGAGACTTTAGAACAACTCTGCCGCAAGGCCGGACTTGCCCCAGGAGCCTGGCGTGATAAAGATATGGAGTTCTACATCTATTCAACTCAGGTCTTTGGAGAATAAGATTATTATAATACTCTGTCAAATAAATAAGCAGTCGGGGTTTTTCTATTCTTTCCCGAAGGGCTTATCCTAAAGCACGAGGGGCTGAAGGATCTCATGAGATCCTTTGTCGCTTCGCTTCTCAACGGATGACAAGTTGGGAAACTACTCCCTGACCCGTCCATATAACTAATAAGTAGTGAGCCCGTTTATATGATTACTTTAGAATAGAGGGCCAATAATAAATGGTCTCGAAGATATGACTCGCAAGGAATTTGAATCATTGGTTGCAGATGTTTTGAAGGGGCTTCCGAAAAAATTCAAGGATAAACTTCAAAATGTAGATATCACCATTGAGGAAGATCTTAATGTGGACATGGTAAAAAAACTCAGGCCGGGCACACAAAGTCGACTCTTGGGACTTTATTACGGTGTTCCCTTGAAAGACAGGACTCATTATTATGGCATGGTGATGCCCGATAAGATTATACTTTATAAACAAAATATTGAGCTGGAATGTGAGAAAAAAGGATTAGATATTTACAAGGAGATAAAACATGTTATACAGCATGAGATCGCCCATCATTTCGGAATATCTGATAAACGTTTAAAAGATTTAAATGTGTATTAAATTATTGACCTTTGCATAATGATATGTGATAAATGGGGTCAACTCTATTTTCTCTAAAAAACCAATGTAGTATTATTAAAAAAAGAAAATAGAGTTGACCCCATTTATCCCTTTATGCAAAGGTCAATATTAAAACAATAAAATAAACCTATTGTGTTTCACATAAATAATGAAAAGTCATCCCTTTCGTTGTTCCCCCTAATCCAGAGAGTGCCCGAAAGAGGGGTTAGGGGAGATTATTTTATGTAAAGCAATTTAATGTGTTTGTATTAAATATGAGAAGAATAGGGTTAATAATATTTTTGTTTTGTTTAATATCTGCCACTTTAAAAATAAATGGGGTGGGCCTGCTTGTTCGCCGCTTTGCTCCCGCCTACGTAGAGGCTTCGGCGGACAGGCTGGCAGGCGGGAAGGAGGCGATGTTTTATCAAAAATTAGATAATAACAAGGTCCAATGTAGACTTTGTTTCCGGAAGTGTATTATTACTGAAGGCGGGCGTGGATTCTGTCGGGTAAGGGAAAATCAAGGAGGGAAATTGTACAGTTTAGTTTATGGCAGGCCCGTGGGACTTCAGATTGACCCTATTGAACTTGAGCCGATGTATCATATGCTTCCCGGACACAAGAATCTCTGTGTTTTTACCGCTTCTTGCAATTTCCGCTGCAAATACTGCCACAACTGGCATATTACCACCCGGGGTCCTGAAGAACTAGGAAGCAAAAATTATTCTCCCGAAGAGGTTGTAGAGGAAGCAATAAGAAAGGGGTGCAAGTCTATCTCCCACAGCATAAATGAACCAACAATTTTTTACGAGTATATGCTTGATGTTGCAAGGTTGGCTAAAAAGAAAGGACTTTTGAACCTTTTTCATACTAATGGCTCAATATCTCCTGAACCTTTGCGGCAAGTCCTTAAATATATGGACGGGGTTACAGTGGATCTTAAGGGTTTTGATGAAAAATTTTATCAAGAAATTTTACAGGCTCAATTGAAACCTGTATTGGAAACCTTAAAAATTATCAAGCAGGAGGGTGTGCATTTAGAGATTGTCCATTTAATTATTCCAACCCTGAACGATGATCTGGATAAGATAGAACAGATGTGTATCTGGATTAGAGACAATTTAGGAGAGGATGTCCCTTTACATTTTAATCGCTTTTCCCCGGCTTATAGACTAATGCATCTGCCAGCCACACCAGTTAGGACTTTGGAGGCGGCAAGAAAAATTGCTCAAAGCGTAGGACTAAAATATGTCTATATCGGTAATCTCCCTGGCCATAAAGGTAATAGTACTTATTGCCCTCAATGTCAAAAGAGACTAATTCATCGGATTCATTTTACAGTTCTGAGTAATAATATAAGAGATGGAGGGTGCGGATTGTGCGGATATAAAATTGCTGGCATCTGGAATAGGTAACTTGTGATAAGCAAAATAAAAATTGTGAAGATAATTTTGTTAGTAGTTTTAGGGCCGCTTCTTTTTTATCCTTTCGTATTTTGTCCTTTCCGTCTGCCTTACCTATACTGTTCTATTTGCTATTTAAAATGTCCCTGGGGAAGATTAAGGTGGTTCTTGCTTTTAGGGATGCTGGGATTGAATCTTAAAAGGAGGTTTTATTGTTCTTCTTTGTGTCCTTGCGGGACAATTCAGGATTTGCAACGGGGGATAAAGATAAAAAAGTTTATTCTACCTTCCTGGGGCCACTGGGTCAGATTTTTCATTTTTGGTTTAGTATTTTTATTTATATTGGCAACCAGAGAATACTTCTCATTTATTATTGGTGGCTATATTTTTTGGTTTCTTATCGGTTTGATATTTGTACTCTCATTTTTTAGCCATAGATTCTGGTGTTTGATATTTTGCCCAATCGGAACATTAACTGACATAATGTTAAGAATAAAAAGGTGGTTTAGACGCCGCTAAAAATAAATTTGACAAAACCGCTCTAAAGCCCTAATGCTTGGGCTTAAAGGTTACCTTGCCTTGACATTTGTTCATAGATTCTGTTAAAATAAATAAAATAAAAGAGGATGTTCTGGAGTGTTAGTTTGTAACCACATCATAAAGGCCGGGACAAACTAACAACTGTTAAACAAAGGAGGGGAAATGAATAGGATTTGCAAATTTGTTTTAATATTTTTTATTTTTTTTAGTGTTTCTGTTTTTTCAGAACCACGGATAGATAAAAAACAGACATATAAGGAACTTGAAAGGTTTACTGAGGCTCTTTCTATTGTTCAGCAGTATTATGTGGATATTGTTCCTTTAAAAAAGATAATAGATGGTGCAATAAAAGGAATGGTCCAAAATCTTGACCCAAGCAGTGAGTTTATGGATCAAAGACAGTACAGAGATTTACAAATACAGAGTAAGGGAGAGTATGGTGGGCTTGGAATGTTTATCGGCATAAGAGATGAGATTCTTACAGTTATTGCTCCTATGCCTGATACACCAGCATCAAGGGCAGGGATAAAGTCCGGGGATAGAATTGTAAGAATAGAAGGAGAATCAACAAAAGGAATTCAGGCAGGTGATGCTGTTGATAAATTAAGAGGAAAACCCGGAACACAGATTAAAATTGTTATATGGAGAAAAAAGGATAAAAAGCTTCAAGAACTGACACTTACAAGGGAAAAAATAGAAATAAAACCTGTCCAGGAAGAAAAAATCATAAAAGAGGATATTGGACATATCTGGCTTGTGCAGTTTAATGAACATACAGCAGGTGCACTGGACAAGAGCCTTGAAAATCTTAAAAACAAGGGTATGAAAAGGCTTATTCTTGATTTAAGAAATAATCCCGGGGGACTTTTAACATCGGCAATTGCCGTAAGTGAAAGATTTTTAAAAGAGGGTGACACAATTGTAAGTCTATCAGGAAAATCTGAACTTGGGGCAACAAAAGCAATAAAAAGTTCTGGCAAACATGCCACGACCGATATACCCCTTCTTGTTCTTGTAAATGGTGGAAGTGCAAGTGCATCTGAAATTGTTGCCGGTGCCATAAGGGACAACAAAAGAGGATTGATTGTCGGTTTAAAAACATATGGCAAGGGGTCCGTTCAGACAGTTATTCCACTAAAAGACAATTATGCTTTAAGGCTTACTACAAGTAGATACTATACGCCCGGTGGCCATCGCATAGACAAAGGAGGAATAACTCCTGATATTATCATTGAAGAAAAACCTCCCTTTGAAGTAGCAAAAGAAAAAACAGCAGAACAGATATTTGAGGATATAGAAAATGACAAGGTAAAAGAAGATGAGACACTTGAAAAAGAAGATGTAAAATTTTATGATTATCAGTTAGAGCAGGCAGTCTTTCTTTTGAAAGGATTTAAATTTTATGAGCAGATCAAAAAGTAGTGTTGCCGTATTTATATCCGGGATACTTGTTGGTTTGGTCCTGGGTGTCCTTGGTTATTATGTTGCTTCTTACCGGAAAACAGAACCTGTTTCTATCTTGCATGAAAAGGCTGAAGAAAAAAAGATAGAAAAAGAGAAATTAAGGCTCCTTTTGCCTGAGGTTAAACCAGGTAAAATCGCCATTATACTTGACGATTGGGGACATAGCAAACGAAACCTTCCTCTTTTATATAGTATCCAGAGGAAGATAACTATTGCAGTTCTTCCTGATGGTCCATATTCTACACAGATTGCTAAAAAGTGTAGAGAAAAAGGACTTGAGGTAATCTTACACCTTCCTATGGCAAGTGGAAAACTCAGCCTTGATGGGAAAACAAGTATCAGACCCGGTATGACAAAAGATGAGGTATCAAAAATATTTTCTCATTCTTTTTCACAGATACCTAATGCAGTGGGTGTGAACAACCATATGGGTTCTTTTGCAACAAAGGATGAAGCAGTTATGAGACTTGTTTTAGATGAAGTAAAATCAAGAAGGCTTTTTTTTATTGATAGTGTGACATCGGATTCATCTGTTGCTGACAGTGTCCGAAGGAAGATGGGCATAAGAGGGGCAAAAAGGGCGGGTCTTTTTCTTGATATAGATGCAAAAAATAAATTTGAGATAGAACAAAGACTTATTGATCTGGCAAACATTGCCAAAAAAAATGGTAAGGCGGTGGGCATAGGACATGCAAAACAAGATACACTTAAGGCTATATTAAGGGTTGCACCAAGGATAGAATCAGAAGGTGTAAGGTTTGTGTTTGCATCAGAAGTGGTAGAATAACAGGCTCTAAACAAAAGGTTTTATGAAGATATTAGGGGTTGAAACATCCTGTGATGATACAGCATCTGCGGTTATAGAAGAAAAAAATATACTGTCTGATATTGTAAGTTCCAGTGATACATTACATGAGAAATATGGCGGGGTTGTTCCTGAAATTGCCTGCAGGGCACATATTGAATGTATATGGCCTGTTGTTCAGGAATCTCTCAGACAGGCTAATGTCAAAATTGAAGATATTGATGCGGTTGCAGTAACATATGGGCCAGGACTTGCAGGGGCTTTGCTTGTTGGTGTATCATTTGCAAAAGGGCTTTGCTGGGCTTCAAAAAAGCCGTTGATTGGTATAAACCATTTAGAAGCACACCTGTGGGTCTGTTTTTTGACTAAAAATCCTCCGAAGATACCCGGTATTGGGCTCGTTGTATCAGGAGGTCACACAAGCCTTGTCCATATAAAATCATGGAAAAGATTTGAACTTATAGGTTCAACAATAGATGATGCCGCTGGTGAGACCTTTGATAAGGTAGCAAAGATATTGAAATTAGGTTATCCGGGAGGACCCAAATTACAGGAGGCTGCAAAAAATGGAAAGAAGGATGCTATAAAGTTTCCGATAGCAAAATTAGAAAAAAAATATAATTTTAGTTTTAGTGGCCTTAAAACATCTGTTCTTTATTATGCAAAAAATACTGTAAAAAAACACATTTCAGATATTGCCGCATCTTTTCAGGAGGCGGTTGTGGGCGCTATTGTAAAAAAAACTATTGATGCAGTTAAACAGGACAGTGTCCAAAGCCTTGTGTGTGGAGGGGGTGTTGTTTCAAATGAAAGATTAAGAAAATGCTTGGAACAGGAAACAAAAAAAATAGGGATACCTATCTATTTCCCCGATGTTTCACTTTGCAGGGATAATGCAGTTATGATTGCAGCACTTGGGATGGAGTACTTTAAGCAGGGTAGATTTAGCTCAATGGATTTAACGGCGGTTCCGGATTTAGGGATAGGGAAAGGAAATTAGAAGTTTTAGATTTTAAGTTTTAGATTAGAATATGAGAAATTAGAAATTTTAGATTGCTACATTTAACCAGGAAGTGCAACGTTTAAGGATTTCATGACCCCAACGAGACAGGGTCAAAGACCCTTAAAAACAAAGAGGAGAAATGATAGTAATAGGTGAAAAGATAAACACTTCAAGAAAGTCTGTATTTGAGGCGGTTGAAAAAAAAGATGAAGAGTTTATAAAAAACCTTGCTCTGAAACAAACTTCCGCAGGAGCTGATATGTTGGATATAAATTGTGGAACAAATGTTGGGAGAGAGGTTGAAGATATGAAGTGGCTTGTAAAAATTGTACAAGAGGTTTCAGATGTTCCTCTTTGTATAGATAGTCCAAATCCAAAGGCTCTTGAAAAAGGACTTGAACTTGTTAAAAAAAATGGAAAAAAATATCTTGTAAACTCCATTACAGCGGAACGGGAAAGGATAAGGCTCATTCTTCCTATTGTCCAGTGTTTTGATTGCGATGTTGTGGCGCTTACTATGGATGAAACAGGTATGCCCCATACAGCAGATGAAAGAATACAGATTGCAAAAAAAATAATAAAGATGTGTGAAGAGCAGAAGGTAGCAAAAGAAAGAATATACTTTGACCCATTGGTTCGTCCTGTTAGCACAGAACAAGAGCAGGCACTTGCATTTTTGAACGCAGTTGAAGAAATTACAAAATTAGGAGCAAAAACAACCTGTGGTCTTTCAAACATATCTTTTGGACTTCCTGAAAGAGGGCTTTTAAATGCGGTGTTTGTTGCAATGGCAATAGACAGAGGACTAACATCGGCACTTATAGACCCTATGGATAGGCTTATGATGGCAACAATAAAAGCAGCGGGAACATTGCTTGGAAAAGATGAGTATTGTATGAATTATATCACAGCATCAAGGGAAGGAAAACTGTTAAAAACAAAGTAACAGGGTAAGAAATAAGGGGAAAAAGTAGACTATGATGCAGTGGTTGATGCATAAGGTTTTTGCAAGTAAAAATGCAAGAGAATTAAAACGACTTTATCAGAAATTAGAGAATGTTAAGTCTTTTGAAGATAGCATTAAAAATCTTTCAGATGAACATTTAAGGGCAAAAACTGATGAGTTTAAGAGCAGACTAAAGCAAGGTCAGACCCTTGATGATATCCTGTGTGAGGTATATGTTGTTGTAAAAGAAGCCTGCAAAAGAATGGTTGGAAGGGAATGGGATGTTTGCGGTATAGGAACAAAGTGGGATATGATTCCTTTTGATGTCCAGATTATTGGTGCAATAGTACTTAATGAGGGAAAAATTGCAGAAATGGCAACAGGTGAGGGTAAAACGCTTGCTGCTATTATGCCTTTGTACTTAAATGCTCTTACTGGAAAGGGTGCGCATCTTATAACAGTAAACGATTATTTAGCAATGCGTGACAGAGAATGGATGGGACCTATATTTGAGTTTCTTGGGCTGACTGTTGGGTGTATACAAAACCAGATGGAGCCATCACAAAGAAAGGTTCAATATGATTGTGATATTACATATGGAACAAACAATGAATTTGGTTTTGATTATTTAAGAGATAATATGGCAACCAGGATAGAGGACAGGGTCCAGAGGGGACATATTTTTGCAATAGTTGATGAGGTGGACTCTGTTCTTATTGATGAGGCGAGAACACCTCTTATTATTTCAGGTCCTGTTGAGGTTTCAACGCATAAGTACCATGAACTAAAGGGCCCTGTTGAAAGAATTGTAAAAAAACAAACTCTTCTGGTGAACAATATAATTGCACAGGCAGAGGAATTATTATCATCGGAGAAAAATTACGAGGCAGGTATAAAACTGCTTCAGGCAAAAAGAGGTGCTCCCAAAAATAAAAAACTTATGAAGTTGTTGCAGGATAAAAAAAATATAGATTTAATGGGAAAGGTAGAACTTGATTTTATAAGAGATAAGAAACTTCATACCCTGGATGAGGACCTGTTTTTCGCAATAGATGAAAAAGGGCACAGTGCGGATCTTTCTGAACAAGGAAGAAGAGAGATTTCTCCCAACGATCCAAATATGTTTGTGCTTTCAGATATACATGAAGAGATTGCTATACTTGAGTCTGAAAAATCTTTAACCCCTGAACAAAAAATCCAGAAAAGAACAAGCCTTGAACAGGAATCTCTTGTAAAAGGAGAAAGAATACATAATATCTCACAATTGTTAAAGGCATATACACTTTTTGAGAAAGATGTTGAATATGTGATACAGGATGGTAAGGTTATAATAGTTGATGAGTTCACAGGCCGTCTTATGCCGGGAAGAAGATACAGTGACGGGCTTCATGAGGCACTTGAAGCAAAGGAATCTGTTACAATTGAAAGAGAAACACAGACACTTGCAACGATTACATTGCAGAATTATTTTAGAATGTATAAAAAACTTGCCGGTATGACAGGAACCGCCGAAACAGAGGCACAGGAGTTCTGGGAAATATATAAACTTGATGTTGTTGTCATACCCACACACAAGCCGATGGTAAGAAAGGATTATGATGATGTAATTTACAAAACAAAAAGGGAAAAGTACAATGCGGCAATAGATGAGATTGCATATCTTTACAATATAAAAAGACCTGTTCTTGTGGGAACTGTATCAGTTGAGGTCTCTGAAACATTAAGCAGGATGTTAAGAAGGCGCGGTATTTCTCATAATGTTCTTAATGCAAAATATCATCAACAAGAAGCACATATTATTGCAAAGGCAGGTCAGATTGGTTCTGTTACGATAGCGACAAATATGGCAGGAAGAGGAACAGATATAAGGTTAGATTCCCGTCTTTCAGAGACTGTTTCTTGTGCTGTCATAGAACAGGTTAAAAAGTCTTTAAACAATACAAACATATCTGTAAATGTCTGGACAGACATTGAAACGGGAGTATTCAAAAAGGCTATTAAAAGTTTAGAACCAGATGGAATAAGTGTAAATTTTAATACTAACAAAAAACCAATGGTTGCAAGGTTTGGCAGAGGCGTTAATAAAAAACAAGAGGCAGTTATGGATTATAATTTAGGTCTTGCAATTGTTGGAACCGAAAGACATGAAGCAAGAAGGATAGATAGACAGTTAAGAGGACGTTCTGGAAGACAGGGAGATCCGGGCTCTTCAAGATTTTATCTTTCTTTGGAAGATGACCTTATGAGACTTTTTGGCTCTGACAGGATATCAGGTCTTATGAGCCGTATGGGTGTGGAAGATGGACAACAGATTGCACACGGTATAGTTACACGTTCGATCGGAATTGCACAGAAAAGAGTAGAAACACAGAACTTTGAAATAAGAAAAAGACTTCTTGAATATGACAATGTGATGAATCGTCAAAGAGAAGTTATATATGAAGAAAGAAGGATTGCACTTGAAGAAAATAATTTAAAACTCCACATACTCAATATGATAGATGAGGCAATAGAAGAAATAATTTTTGAATATTTACCTGATGAAAAAGAAATAGAAAATATTGAAGAACTTGTGCAAAGAATAAGAGCCCATTTTCCCGTAAGTCTTAAATCTGAGGACTTAAAAGAAAAAGACAGGGAAGGCATATTTGAACATATTGTTAATATCGCGCATTCTGCTTATGATGAAAAAGAAAAACTCATAGGTTCTGATAGCATGCGTTTTATAGAGAAGATGTCCATGCTTACAGTTATTGATATGAAGTGGAAAGAGCATCTTTATGCAATGGATGGACTCAGAGAAGGAGTAAGTTTAAGGGCATATGGACAGAGAGACCCGCTTATAGAATACAAGCACGAGGCGCATTCTATGTTTTCAGAACTTTTAAAGCAGATGAAATTAGAAATAATAGTCAGGGTATTTAAATCATTTATGGTATCTGAAAAAATGCCTGTAAGTCTTATAAGACAATTTTTGCATCCGCAAACATTGCATTTTGGAAAAGAAAAAGAATTTGCCCCTGCTGTTGGTAAATCCACCAGAACAGCACTTACGGAGAATATTCCCATCACCCTTGCAGGTTCTTCTCAATATAAAAGACAAACACCCAAGGTTGGCAGGAACGACCCCTGCCCTTGCGGAAGCGGGAAAAAATATAAGAAATGTTGTGGTGCAAATTTATAGAAAGGAGGGTTATGGTGAAAAAGGCTTTATTTAGTGCGGTTGGTGAAAAAGAAATCACAAGAGCAATTGTTGGGGAATTTGCAGATGAGTTTAAGGAGCACATAGAAAGCGATTGCCTGATTGTTGGAGCGGGCCCAAGCGGGCTTATGGCTGGAAAAGAACTTGCCGCAAAAAAGAAAAAGGTTTTTATTGTAGAAAGAAACAATTATTTAGGAGGTGGCTTTTGGATAGGTGGGTATCTTATGAACAAACTTACAGTAAGAGCGCCAGCCCAGAAGGTTCTTAAAGAACTTAAAATCCCTCACAAAGAAGTAATTAAAGGGCTTTTTGTTGCAGATGGTCCTTATGCATGTTCAAAATTAATTGCGGCAGCTTGTGATGCGGGTGTAAAGTTTGCAAATATGACTGTGTTTGAAGATGTGGTTGTCAGGCAGGATAACAGGGTGTGTGGTGCAGTTATAAACTGGACACCTGTTCAGGCCTTGCCAAGACAGATTACCTGTGTAGACCCTGTTGGCCTTGAGTCAAAAGTGGTTCTTGATGCAAGCGGACACGATGCAGTTGTTATAAAAAAACTTGAAGAAAGAGAAATAATAAAAACAAAAGGATATGGCGCAATGTGGGTTGAAATGTCAGAAGATCTTATTGTTGAACACACTGGAGAGATTCACCCCGGCCTTGTTGTAAGCGGTATGGCAGTTTCAACAGCCTACGGTCTTCCCAGAATGGGGCCGACATTCGGAGGCATGCTTCTTTCAGGGAAAAAGGCCGCAGAGGTTATATTGAAACTTCTGAATGAAGAAAAAAAGTAAAACTATAATTCAGTATGACGGATGTTGGAAGAATATAATTCTGTCCGATATAACAAAAAGATGTAAAAAATACTTAAAATCATTTAATTTTGCGATAAAAGATGAAATCCTGAAACCTTTTATATCAGAAGAACTGGCATGCAGGATTGCGCTATGCAGAATAACGGATATTGCTAAAATGAGCAATCCCAAACAAAAGCCTTTTCCAGCAGAGATAAGTCTTGAATACAGAATTTTAACAAAAAAGACACAGGTATTAAAAGGGTTATTATATGATGGTTTTATGTTTCAACACATATTAAGAAAAATATATAATGACCCTTTCTTGTTTATATATATTACTGATAGGCTGATGTGCACAATGGGACAGGATGGAAGGTATCATGCAAGAACAATAATTCTTGGGAATCCCGCTATTGTCTCAACCACGGGCCTTGTTGAAGGCCCTGCAAAAGTTTCTTCCTATTACAGAATAAAATTTGCCTTGTCAAAAGTAAGTCCTGCTCTTGATGCAGGTTTAGAAAAAGTTTTAGAAAAAAACTATCTGTTAATTGATGATAAAAGGATAAATAAAATTATTCCTGGTTATATCTTACAGGCCATATTCTTTCATTGGACAGGAGAGCCTTTTTGTTCCGATAAAATGTGTAGACTCTACAATGCTCACTGGCAGAAAGAAATGTTAGAATGTCAATTACAAAGGGGTGTTGGATTGTGTGAGGAACACAGGAAGAAACTGGGGAAGATACTGTGTATGATGAATTTATAAAATATGTAAATTTGCCTCTATCTGAGGTTGTGCATATTGCAGATAATATCAGAAGAAAATATTCTAATTCAAAGATAGAACTTTGCAATATAATGAATGCCAAGTCAGGTATCTGCAGTGAAGATTGTAAGTTTTGTGCTCAATCCTGCCATCATTCCACGGGTGTTTCTGTATATCCTTTAAAAAGTAAAGAAGAGATTTTAGAGTCTGCAAGGGTAGCAAAAAAAATAGGAGCACATAGATTTGATATTGTCGCAAGCGGCAACAGTCTTTCAAAACAAGAATTGAAAAATGTTGTAGATGCAGTATGTGAGATTAAAAAATCTATCCGTATAGATATATGCGCTTCTCTTGGGAAATTAAGAAAAGATGAACTTGCAATTTTAAAAAGTGCCGGGCTTTCAAGGTATCATCATAATATAGAAACATCAGAAAGATATTTTAAAAATATTGTAAGCACACATACATTTCAGGAAAGGATTGATACAATAACAGCGGCAAAATCCGTTGGATTACAGGTTTGCAGTGGCGGGATAATAGGCATGGGTGAAGATTGGGAAGATAGGATATCAATGGCTCTGACTTTGAAAAAAATGGATGTAGATTCTGTTCCGTTGAATATACTTGTTCCGATAAAGGGCACTGCCTTACAGGATGCGGCTCCTTTGTCCTGTTCTGATGCAATAAGGACGATTGCAATGTTTCGTATAATCTTAAAAGATAAAATAATAAAGATTGCAGCAGGAAGAGAAACCATACTAAAAGATTTTCAAGCCCTGGGATTTATGTCCGGTGCAAATGGTATGCTCATAGGCGGGTATCTTACACTAAAAGGAAGAAGTATTGAAGAGGATTTAAAACTTGTAGAAGAGATTGACAAAATATTATAGCCCTAACATACCTGTTTGTTAAGAAAATCTACAATCTCTTTTGCAGCCTCTTTACAGGCACCACCTTGGCCTAACATATCTTTCACATTTTTTAAATCATTTTTAATCTTTGTGTATATTTCTTTGTCTTTTAATATTGCTATAGCCCGTCTTGCTATGTTTTCTTGTGTTGCTCGGCCTTGAACATACTCATCTACTATTTTTTTCTCTGCGACCACATTCACCATTGCAATATTTTTTATTTTAACAAGGTTTTTTGCAATAAGAAAACTTAAAAAAGACAGTTTATATGCCACAATCATAGGGGTGTTGATTATTGCTGTTTCAAGCGTTGCTGTGCCTGAACAAACAAGTGCAAAATCCGATGCATTCAGTATGTCATATGTTGAGCCGCTTATTATTACCGGTAGGTTGTGTTTTTGTAAGTATTTCTGATATATATCTTTTTTAAGAAACGGCGATTGGGCAATAAAAAATATAGAATCTTGAAATTCTTTTTTTATGATCTCTGCAGAAGATAGAAATACAGGTAAGATCTTATTGATTTCATTTGAACGAGAGCCGGGAAGTATTGCCACAACATTTGTACCTTGCGGAATATTATTTATCTTTCTGAAAAGTGTTCTGTTGTGTTCTGGTTTTACAATATCAAGCAATGGGTGACCTACAAATCTTACAGGGATATTATGTTTTTTGTATATCTGTTCTTCAAATCTGAATACAACTATCATAAGGTCTACATATTTTTTTATAAGTCCAATTCTTTTTATGCCCCACGCCCATACTTGCGGGCTTATAAAATATATTACCGGAATGTTCCTTTTTTTTGCCTCTCTTGCAATTCTTAAATTAAAACCAGGATAATCAACAAGAACAACGGCATCAGGTTTTTCTTTTTCAAAGTCTTTTATACATTTATTAAAAGCGAACTTCAAAAGATTTATCTTACCTATAACTTCAAGAAAACCTGTTACACCTAATTTTTCCACCGGCAGAATAACATCCATCCCCTGGCTTTTCATTCTTTCCCCGCCGATCCCCCTTATTTTTACTGATGGGTCAAGACTAATTAATTCTTTTATAAGAAAACCTGCCAACAGGTCCCCTGATGCCTCGCCGGAGATAAAAAAAATCTTTTTATCCATTTCTTCTGATATTCCTTATTATTTTGAATGCAAGTTTTACTGCTTCAAAGCCCTCTTTACCAGATACCACAGGCTGTGTCTTATTTCTTACACAATTTATAAAAGACACTATTTCTTTTTGGAGTGGCTGTTCTTTTTGTATTGGTATATCTTTTTTCAGGATCTGATTATTTACCTTTTTGTATAAGACTGCGGTTTGCGCACTATAATCAATACTTATATACATATTGCGTTCAAAGAGTCTTATTTTTCTCATAGACTTGGAAGAGATTCTGCTTGCTGTAAGATTTGCAACAGCACCATTTTCAAACTCAATCCTTACATTTGCAATATCCTCTTCTTTAGAAAGAACAGGGGTTCCAACAGCATTTATTTTTCTAATTTTAGAATTTATCAGAGTAAGAATAATATCAATATCATGTATCATAAGGTCAAGAATTACGCTTACATCTGTGCCTCTTGGTCTGTAAGGGGCAAGTCTGTGGCATTCAACAAAGCGGGGATTTTTTGTAACCTTTCTTATAAATTGTATAGCAGGATTAAACCTTTCAATATGTCCTATCTGCAGGATTGTATTTGTTTTTTTAGTGATATTAAATAAAGATAAAGCCTGTTCAGGTGTTGCTGTCATAGGTTTTTCAAGAAAAACGGGAATGCCTCTTTCTAAAAACGGATACGCAACCTTATAATGGCAAACAGTAGGGACAACAATACTTACCGCATCAACTTTGTCAAACAGGTATCTTATATCTGTACACCCTTGTATATTATATTTTTTTGTGAACTCCGATACTTTTTGAGGATTTATATCGCACACACCCACAAGTTTTACATCCTTTATATTTGAATATATATCAGTATGAACAGAACCTAGGTGTCCAAGCCCTATTACAGCAATATTTATTTTTTTCATAGATAGTATTATATACTGAAAAATTTTTATTTTATCTTGTTTTTTTAGAAAAAATATGTTATACTCTTACCATTAAAAAAAGGAACAGAAACTATTGTTGAAGATAATCAAAACTTAAAAAGACCGTGTAAATGAGCACTCACAGAAATAGAATATAATGTAAAAACTGTAATAGTAAAATCAGGTAGTCTTAATGAACTTAAAGAAACCGTCAACTGTTTTTTTATCACATCTTAAACAAATCCGTTCTGGTAAGGTCCCATCTTGAGATTAATGTATGGAAATTTGTCAAACCAAAATAATAATAGACCTTACAGCAGTGGAGAAAAATCTGAATTTTTTAATATCAAGGATTTCTAAAAACACAAAGGTTATGGCAGTAATCAAAGCAAATGCATATGGGCATGGGCTTTTGGGGCTTGCTAATTTTTTAAAGAATAAGGTTGATTTTTTTGGTGTATCAAGTGCTGATGAGTCAATACAGTTAAGAACAAATAATATAAGAACTCCAATTCTTATATTTGCTATTGTTCATCCGGAATTTTCATATACAGCAGCAAAAAACAGTGTGTCTTTGAGTGTGTGTGATGTAAAGGATGCAGAGGATATTGCAAAAACCTTAAAAAATAAAAATCTCATTGTAAATCTTCATCTTAAAATTGATACCGGGATGGGAAGACTTGGACACTGGTATAAGGATGCATTAAAGATTGTTGAAGGTATAAAAAAAATCAAGAAGGTTTATTTAGAGGGAATATATAGCCATTTAGCCTGTGCTGATAGTATAAAAAAAGTGGTTTCTAAAGAACAGATAAACAGATTTTCACAAGTTGTCAGCCTTCTTCAAGAGAAAGGTTTGAAACCGCCTATCTGTCATCTTTTAAACAGTGCAGGTATATTAAAGTTTCCGGAAGCAGAATTTGATATGGTAAGACCCGGTCTTACACTTTATGGGTTATCTCCCTGCAAGGATAAGAAATATAGAAATCTTTTTTATCCTGCAATGAAATGGATAACATATCCGATGTTTATAAAAGATATTGAAAAAGGAAAAGGGATTTCATATGGACATACATTTATAACACCAAAGAAAATGAAGATTGCAATACTTCCTATTGGTTATGCCAACGGATATAACAGACTTTTTTCAAATCTTTCAAGTGTACTTGTACATGGGAAAAGGTGTAAGGTTCTCGGAAGAGTATGTATGGACCAGACGATAATTGATGTTACAGATATTCCATCTATAACTAAAAAAACGGAAGTAGTGATTTTAGGGAACCAGAAGCAGAACATTGTTTCTGCTGAAGAACTTGCGGGATTTGCAAAAACAATTCCTTATGAGATAGTATGCAGTATAAAAAACCGGATAAAAAGAGAATACATAACATAAAAAGTATAAAAAGAATTAACACTGCCTGTAAGTATTTTCCCTGCCATAAGAGACTACAGGACTGTACATTTTGCTACTGTCTGTTTTATCCTTGCTTAGATAAAGCTCTGGGGGAATATGTATATCTTAAAAAGTCTAAAGAAAAGATATGGTCATGCCAGAGTTGTAATTGGATACATAAAAAAAGTGTTGTTGATAAAATACTTAAAATAATAAGAAAAAATAAAAACATTATAAGATTTAGAATACAGTAAAAATGTAAAATTTAAGTATAGTTGCAATAGGGATAAATCGCAGGACAACATCTCTACAAGTTAGAGAAAAGCTTTTATTGTCAAGCCATTCTAAAAAATAATTGAAGATACTATAAGGATATGCGGTTCGGCGTTTAAAGAAATGAATTGATCGCCAGTCAATTTTATGTAATTATATTACAATTGTACTGGCAGAGTTTGTGATAAAATTACAAAAACTAATTATGAATAAAATAATTCAAGAATTAGAACAATATGGAAAATTGATTGTAGAGAAGGGACTTACAGCAGGTCCGGGTGGCAATATCAGTGCAAAACAGGGTAGCACCATTTATCTTTCCCCAAGCGGGTTCAGTCTTGCCGAAATTGACACCAATCAGTGGGTTAAAATAGACTTAAAAACAGGGAAGAAAAAAGGTAAAAACAACGGACTGAGACCAACCTGTGAGGTTTCTATGCACCTCGGTTGTTATGTTTGTAGGTCCGATATTAGTGCGGTAATTCATACGCACCCCATTGTTGCAACAGCACTGGCAACCGCTGATGTAGAATTTAAGGCGCTTTTTCCGGATTTTGTTGCTCTTTTAAGTTCCGAGGTTCCTGTTTTAGATTATGTAATACCTGCGGGTGAGAAAATTAGAGCATCTGTTACTGGAGAAATTAAAAAAGGGTATAACGCTGTTCTTCTTAAAAATCACGGGGCAGTTTGTGTGGGTTGTAACCTTAGAGAGGCGTATTACAGGTGTTTGGTGTTGGAAGATGCGGCCCGTTTTTTACTAATTACACTTTCTATCGGTAAAAAACCAAGGTATCTTACTTCAAAAGAAGTAAAGGGGATTGATAATTTAGAGGCAGAGGACTATAGAAAACTTTTGTTAAAAATGTATAAATAGCCTGCTGTATAACCCTAATAGAACTGGTGATAGGTGACTGGTTAAAATTTGGTCCAAAGTCTAAAATTTAGTTTGTAGTCAATAGTTTATAAATAGCAGGTCGTATAAAAAGAGGAATGTATGGACTTAAAGGAATTTAAAAATCCTGGTTCCCAATACCGGGGAGCACCATTCTGGTCGTGGAATGGGAAATTAGAGCCGGAAGAATTAAGACGGCAGATACAGATTATGAAACATATGGGTCTTGGCGGATTTTTTATGCATTCAAGGGTAGGACTTGATACGTCGTATCTTTCAAAAGAATGGTTTGAATGTATAAACACTTGCGCTGATGAAGCAAAGAAACTTAATATGAAGGCTTATCTTTACGATGAGGACAGATGGCCATCAGGCGCAGCAGGCGGGCTTGTTACAAAAAATTCCAAATACAGGATGAGGTATCTTGTAATGGCAATGACAAAAGATATTAAAAAAATTAAATGGACAAAGAATGTTATTGCAATATTTATTGCTGAATTTAAAGGAGAAATTATAAAAAAATATAGTTATCTTAAAAATGGTAAAAAAATAAAAACGCTTTCTCCATCTGAGACAATGCTAATTTTTTCTATTGAACAGGAAAAACCAAGCGACTGGTTTAATGGCTACACTTATCTTGACACAATGAACCCAGGAGCTGTCAAAGAGTTTATCAATACTACGCATAACGCCTATAAGAAAAATTCAGGCAGGCATTTTGGTTTAAGTATCCCTGGAATTTTTACAGATGAACCACATTACGGTCTGAACTTTGCTCACTGGGCCGGGGCTGATGCTCCTGAAGGATATATTATGGTTTCGTGGACGGACCATCTGCCAGAAGTTTTTCATAAAAGATATGGATATAATATTTTAGACCACCTACCAGAGATTTATTTTGATATAGAAGGACAAAAAATTTCAAAAGCAAGATACCATTACAGGGATTGTCTTACCTTTCTTTTTGTAGATTCATTTGCAAAACAGATTGGACAGTGGTGCGAAAAAAATAAAATATTATTTACGGGTCATGTTCTTTGTGAAGATTTTCTTTCTTCCCAAGTGCAATGGATTGGGAGCACCTTAAGATTTTATGAATATATGCAGGCGCCGGGTATGGATCTTCTTACAGAACACTGGAGGATTTTCAATACTGCAAAACAGGTTAGTTCAGTAGCAAGACAGTTTGGAAGAAAATGGAGACTAACAGAAACATATGGTTGCACCGGTTGGGACTTCCCCTTTATAGGGCATAAGGCGCTTGGGGACTGGCAGGTTGCTCTGGGCATTAATCTTCGTTGCCAGCATCTTTCTTATTATACAATGCTTGGAGAAGCAAAAAGAGATTACCCGGCAAGTATTTCCTATCAATCTCCCTGGTGGGATGCATATCCAAAAGTTGAGGATTATTTTGCGAGGGTCCACTCAATTATGACAAAAGGAGAAGAGGTAAGAGACCTTCTTGTGGTCCATCCTATAGAAAGTATGTGGGCGATTTTCAAGGCGCCCAAATGGAACACTGAAAAAAAGACAGAAAAACAGGACACAAAAGTAAAAGAATATGATGAAATGTTCGCCACACTATGTGACACTCTTCTTTCCTCGCATATTGACTTTGACTATGGCGATGAGGAAATATTGTCAAGATGGGCAAAAGTATCAAAAAAAAATGGTGTGCCTGTTCTTATAGTAAATAAAGCAAAATACAAAGCAGTTCTTGTTCCACCGCTTTATACAATTAGAAGCTCAACAATTAAACTCCTTAAAAAATTTAAACAGACAGGCGGACAGGTTGTTTTTGTTGATAAAGCGCCTGAATATGTGGATGCAGTTTGTTCTATGCAGGCGAATGATTTTGCCAAATCCTGTGAAAATGTTTCTTCTTTTAAAGAGGCAATAACAAGGATTGAAAAAACATCAAGAAAAATATCAATAACAGACAAAGAGGGCAAAGAAATAAACCCCGCCATATATCTTTTAAGAGAAGATAAAGAAGCATTCTATCTTTTTGTCTGTAATACAGGTATGAACTGGGATAATAAAGATGTTTTCGCAAGAAGTCCGCTTGCAAGAGAAAGGCTGATTGAATTTCCAGAAGTGATAATAAAAGCAGTGCCAGAGTGGAAACATCAGCCGATAGAACTTGACCCGGAAACAGGGAATATATGTTTGGCAAACTCTATCAAAACAGACACAGGTTACCAAATCAAGACAGACCTTGGACCTATAGCAAGCAGGCTGTTTATAATACCAAAATCTGATACGATACAAACTGTCATTGCAAGAAATATGAGCTCTTCCTGTGGTGGGCAAGGACAGGCAATCTCATTTTTAACTGGCAAGGAAAACCTTCAAGAAGTAGATCGGTTCAAGATAGAAAAGGAAATCTGGGAAATAAAACTTTCAGAGCCAAACATTTGCGTTCTTGACAGGCCCTTTTATAAAATAGGTAATGGAAAATGGAAACAAGAAGAAATACTTCGTATAGATAAAACTGTAAGACAACACCTTTCTATTAAAGAAAGAGGTGGAGCGATGGTTCAACCCTGGGCAAGAAAAAAGAACAAAAACCCCAGAAATGCGCCTGTTACTTTAAAATATTTATTTGATATAGAAAAAATTCCATCCGGAGAAATATCGCTTGCAATAGAAAAACCGGAATTTTTTAAAATAAAGATAAATGGCTCTAAGATTTTAGCTAAATTAGAAAACGGATGGTGGGTGGATAAATCCTTAAAAACTTTAAAATTTAATTCAAGCATCTTGCGTGCTGGCAGAAACGAGGTTCTTTTAGAATGTAACTACAATGAAAACCATCCGGGACTTGAGATAGTCTATATACTCGGAGATTTTGGTGTAAAAATTAAGGGAAAACAGGTTATTCTTTGCGAACCTGTGGGTTTTTTAAAAATAGGTGATTGGACAGAACAAGGGCTCCCATTTTATTCCGGCAATATAGGTTATACTTGCAAAATAATCCGGGATTTGAAAGAAAATCAGCGGATTTTTGTTAATATTTCAGATTATAGAGGGGCTGGAATCAGGATACTTGTAGATGGGAAAGGCGCAGGTGTTATTGGATGGCAACCCAATCAGTTGGATATAACCAACTATGTTAGGGGCAAACAAGAAGTTGTTTTAACAATAGAAGTTTTAGGGCATAGACGAAATTCCCATGGGCCACTACATTTATCAGAAAAATGGCCAATCTGGACAGGACCCGGTTCTTTTGTTGCCGAGGGGAAGGATTGGTTTGAAGGCTATCAAACTGTTCCCTGCGGATTGATGAGCAGACCGGAGATTATTATAAAAGAAAAACAAATATGACAAAAAAGGAAAGGGTTATACGAACAATACAGTTAAAAGAAGTGAACAGGGTTCCAATCTATAACTTATTATGCGATGGCGATTATTTTTCAATGTCAGACAGCAATGGAATATAAAGTATAACAAAGATAGAAGATGATAGATAAATACAAATTTGGGGCGTATCTGCCAACATTTGGGTCTTATGCAGACAGGTATTGTCTTTCAGGCTACGAAGGTGTGGCGGAAAGACAACAGAAGAGATGCTTGATATTGCTATGAAGGTAAGGAAATTAGATGGTTTAGAGCTGGTTAGCAACTGGCATATAATAAATGATAAAAATGTTGAGCAGGTAAAAAACTTTTTTAAGGAAAGAAATTTAAAAATTTGTATGGTTGCTCCTGATTTATAGACGCAGGCTAAATGTGGGGGGGAACAAGCCAGCCCTTTTTTTTGCAGGAAACACAATGGCGTTTATCACCAAATTCGGTAAAGATACTTGCCGTTAGATGAGTATAAAATTGTTGGTATCCAGAAAGTGAGGAAAATTTGGGTTTTGAGATTTGTTTGGGATTTGTATCTTCGGGTACCCTCTGGGTGTGGTAACTGGTGCACTGGTGCTCTTAAGAGACCGGTTTTCCAGTTACCTTAAAAGATGAGAAATATAAGAAAGATAATAGAAGGAAAATAGAGCGCAAAGGATTGGATAAATGTCTGGACCATAAATGTTGGTAAGGCATATCACTGTAATAGGTGCGAGAATATATTGATGGTTACAAAGAAAGATATTGGAAATCTTGAGCCGATATGTATGTTGTGGAAAAATGATGGAGCCTTTAATGTCTGACAAGAAGAAGAAATGATACAGTGCAAGATTGGGAGTGTGCTTATATGCTCTGTTTGTGGTCCGGAGGTTACAGTTGTCTTTTATAAGGGGGTTAAGCCTTCTCCTGTATGCTACAATAAACCAATGGAAAATCACATCCTGTCTTTTAAAAATATTCTACTGTTCTGTTTGTGGCTTGGAGGCTGCGTTAATAAAAAAACCACTGGCAAAGTAGAACCTTTTTGTTGTAATAAGCCTATGATATTTAAAAAATGAACGGGGATAATCTTAAAAATATGTATCTGAATAAAATACTTGAAAATAAAAAAATAGAGATTGAGAAAGCAAAAAATATTGTTTCTCTTAATTCAATTATTAAAAGGTGCAAGAAAGTTAATTTTAAGACGAAATCATTATGTACTGCAATAAATAAATCCCACCACATCAGCCTTATTGCCGAAATAAAAAGAAAATCTCCTTCTAAAGGTATATTGGTGGGGCGTCTTAATCCTGTTGTGCTTGCACAAATATATGAGGCTTCAGGTGCTTCTGCAATATCTGTTTTAACAGATACAGAGTTTTTTGGCGGAAGCTTAAAAGACCTTGAAGATGTAAAAAAAACTGTCCATATCCCCGTATTAAGAAAAGAGTTTATAATTGATAAGTATCAGATATATCAGTCTTATGCTTCCGGCGCAGATGCAGTGCTTCTTATAGCAGGCATACTAACACTTAAGGAACTTGAGAATTTTTCACACCTTAGTCATAGTTTAGGCATGCAGGTGTTGTGCGAAGTTCACACCGAAGAAGAACTAAAATGTGTGCTTGACTGCAAGGAAAAAATCAATATCATAGGAATAAACAACAGAAACCTTGAAACATTGGACCTTAATCTCAACACCACCGAACAAATTATAAAACATATCCCGAAAGACAGGGTTGTCGTATCGGAAAGCGGGATAAAAAATTATGAGGATGTCCTGCACCTGCAATCACTTGGTGTCCAAGCAATACTTGTCGGAGAAACGCTTATAACAGCAGAAGATGTCCAGTTAAAAATAAAAGAGTTATTGGGCAATGAATAAAGGCCAGATATTATGGTTTAAAAAAACTACATCTACAAATGATGTTGCATTATCGCTTGCAAAGCGTGGTTTCCCGCAAGGAACTGTTATTGTCTCTGATTTTCAAACCAAAGGAAGAGGAAGACAGGGAAGAACATGGGAAAGTCAACAGGGTAAAGACCTTCTTTTCTCCATAATTTTTAAGTCTTGCGGTTCTTTTTTACAAGATAAGATTTCACTTCTTGCCTCTGTTGCAGTTGCAAATGTTCTTAAAAAAAAATTTAATATTACGACTTTTTTAAGATGGCCTAACGACCTTTTATTTGAAAATAAAAAAATATGTGGGGTCCTGGTAGAAGGTTCTCCTGATGATGAATATTTTGTTGTGGGCATCGGTATAAATGTTAATTCAAAAAAAAATGAATTACCTGAATCTGCAACATCCTTGTCCTTGATAAAAAAGACACACCTTGAAAGAAGAACCCTTCTTGTAAATATTGTTGATTCTTGCGACACATTATATAGGGAATCAAAATACAAGTCCGATATTATTATAAAAGAGGCAACACTACTGTGTGAGACATTAGGAAGAAGTGCAACAATAAAAGAAAAGAAAAAAAGATTTGAAGGCTATTGCATAGGTTTAAATACAGATGGTTCTTTGTTGGTAAGGCTTGACAGCGGGATGCAAAAGACAATAAGGTCAGCAGAAGTGATGGTTATAAAATAGAGTAGAGATTTCAGAACATAGGAAACAGGTGACAAATAAAAGCCATATATCGTATTCCGTCGGCTGTTTTTTTACACAGTACACGAACGACTGCTTTTACGGGCAACGAAATACGGCTGATGAGGGCGGTGCCATCTGGGTTTCGGGTTGTTCCACCCTCCACTTGAGTATACCTGACGACAACATTTACCGCGACAATGTGCCCGATGATATTTATTACGAATGATTGTCAAACAGCGAGGTTGTGCGGAGAACTATAAATGACATTCGGCCGTTATTTCTAATGGGTAAATAGTTACAAATTTAATCTATTATTGCAAAGACACGGGAAAGAAGAGTGATGAAAGGCTTCGGTTTGCTTAAGAAAAAATTAACGGTTATTTTTTTGCTGGCGCTGGCTTTAAGGCTTGTCTGGATTGCCACACTTGACAATACCGTTGACGAGTGGAACGAGGAGGGTGTCAAGGAGGCGGCCTGGTCAATCATTCAGGGCCGGGGTTATTCCATGCCCCGCAGTGTTTCCATTTATCCAGGCACGGAACCGCTTTATTCCTGGAGGGAACCAGGATTTACTTTATTTTTAGTCCCCGTCTTCTTCTTTTTTGGTGAGAACTACCTGGTGGCCAAGATTCTTTTAGCGATTTTAGGAAGCCTGTCTGCGGTTTTACTCTACCGGATTGGTCAGAATACCTTTAATTCTACATCAATAGGAATGACCTCGGCCCTGGTGTTCGGTCTCTTACCGGAGTCTGTCTTCTGGAGCGGTTATCTTGCACGGGAATCCTTCCACGTTTTCATGTTAATGTTGCCGATACTTTTTCTGACGGAAAATTTCAGGAATCCTTCCCGGTGGAATCTCTTCCTGGCCGGTTTTTTCCTTGGTCTGGCGGCCCTTACCAGGGCTCAAACGATATTGATTACCCCTTTATTGCTCATCACTTTTTTTCTGACCCAGCGCGATCGAACAAAAGCGTTCCGAAATACTTGCTTCGTTTTTCTCATCTTTATGGTTACTTTTTCGCCCTGGGTCATCCGTAATTATGCTATTCACCATCGTTTAGTAATAATTCCCACGGTGACCGGCGAAGTTTTTTACATAGCAAACAATCCTGCGGTGGTCAAAAAAATTGACAATCATGCGGGTTTTTTCCGTAGTGAAGACCCTTCTTTATTTGAAGGAATGTCGGAGGTTGAGGTGCACAACTGGTACCGGCATCAAGCATTTGAATTTATTTTTGCGCATCCAAAAGATTATGTCAGGCTGGTCGTCAACCGGTTTTTTCGTTTCTGGAGGTTTTATCCGCACTTGGGTGCGGGCGTGGCTGACCATACCTACGGAAAGGTTCACCTCTGGGTTAGTCTTTTGACCTCCGGCATAATTATTATGCTCTTTGTAGTGGGTGCGTTTCTTTCTCTCAAGAACTGGCGGCAGAGCCTGCTTCTTCTTACCCTTGTCTTTTCCTATTCTTTTTTAACTATACTTGGCAGGGTTGTCATCAGATACAGATTTCCGATTATGCCTTATATAACCTTATTTGCCATTTATGGAATTTACCAATTATGGTTATTTCGAAAAAGGAGTTGAGGTGTCTGACGGTTATTACCGCATACGGTTCCTGAATGATAAAAACCGAGGGGCTGTCTGGAGAGAGATTGTTCGTTACCTGAAGAAGTTCATTCCGAAAGAAGGTGCAGTTTTAGATTTGGGCGCCGGATATTGCGATTTTATCAATCAGGTTGGAGCGCAGGACCGATACGCTCTGGATGTAAATGAAAATTTAAGTAAATACACGGCAGCAGGAGTTAAGCCTCTGGTGGGTAAAACCGAAGAAGTGCTGGAACAGTTTGCGAACAATTCTGTGGGGCTGGTTTTTTCCAGTAATTTTTTGGAACATCTAAATTGGCCGGAAATAGAGCGGGTTGCTTTTCAGGTGAGACGAATTCTCCCCGAGGGTGGTTGCTGGATTATCATACAGCCAAATTTTAAATATGCTTACCGCGGTTACTTTGATGACTACACCCATCGTACAATTTTTACCGAGACCAGCCTTTCCGACTATCTGGCCAGCAAAGGATTTATTTTAGAACAGAAGTTTGCGAGATTTCTCCCTTTTTCTTTTCACACCCGGTTACCGAAGCTTGCATTTCTGGTGAGAATTTATCTACGGTTGCCGTTCAAACCCTGGGGTCGGCAGATGTTGATAATTGTCCGCAAGAAGAAAAATGTGGCATAAAAAGACTGTCTCTGTAATCTTGCCGACCTATAACGAAAAGGATTCCATCCGCCGGGTAATTGAAGAGTTTTTCCAGACCGGCGTGGTGGACGAGGTTATCGTTGTAAATAACAATGCTGTCCCGGGCACCAGCGAAGAGGTGGCGAAGACCGTTGCCAGGGAAGTCTTTGAGAAGAGACAGGGTTACGGAGCTGCCATCAGGCGGGGGTTTAAGGAGGCCGCTGGCGACATCATCGTACTCTGCGAGCCGGATGGAACTTTCCTTGCCCGAGATATCTTCAAGTTTCTGGCTTATGCCGATGATTTTGACACGGTCTTCGGCACCCGGACAACTTCTGTTCTAATTTGGAAAGGCGCCAATATGGGACCTTTTTTGAAGTGGGGAAACTGGGCGGTCGCAAAGATGCTGGAATTCTTTTTCAACACCACTACCTTTACCGATGTGGGATGTACAATGCGACTTATTAAAAGAGATGCATTAAGAAAGATTGAACCCCGGTTCACCGTTTATGGAGAACATCTTGGCCCGGAGATGATGATTTTGGTTGCATTGAACAGACTTAAATACATAGAAATACCGGTAAATTACCTGCCGCGCGTTGGCCATTCCTCGGTAACCGGCCATAAAGGAAAGACCTTTTGGCTGGCTGTAAGGATGATTGTACTTGTACTCCGTTACCGGTTAATTTTTTTGTTCGGCTTACCGTCAAGGAAATAAAACTACAATGCAGGAAAATCTTTCTACGGAAGATGTTTTCCGTCAGCTCTGGACAGGCCGGAGCAAAAGGGAAGCGTTGGGTGCCCTGTATCTTTACGAACAGGGACTTGGAAATTACCCTGGTGCTCCTGAAATTGAAAATCTTGTTTCTTTGGGTCTTGCCATAAAAAAGAGAGGCCGTTTATCCCTTACTCCGCTTGGTTCTTCACTTGCCTACAACCTCCTGGAATACGTCGGCCAGGTTAAAGAAAGAAAGATTGATGAGATTTTACAGCAGTTAAAGATTGATTCTGAATCAATCGTGGCTGATATCGGCTGCGGCGGAGGCCAGACCCTTTTTGCCATACAAAAGTATGTGCCGAAAAAGGTCTTCGGTGTTGACCGTGACCACAATGCGATTAACTTTGCCAAATTTTTGTTCTCGCAAGAAGGAATCCCTGCGGAGCGTTACAACTTTTTAGAGGCAAGAATGGAAAAATATTTCCTTCCGAAAGGTTTTTTCACTCATCTTATCTGTAGAGGCGTGCTTCAGAAATTAAGGGTGGCCAAAACCCTTGCCAGATTTAATTATTCCCTGCTCCCGGGCGGGCGAGTTTATCTTATGGTAATGACCGGCCGCTATTATTTCTCCCGCATGAGAATTGTTTTGCAGAGGCCAATATGGCTCTGTTACTTTCTCTTTGTCTTTCTTAACGGTTGCCTCTTTGCGGCAACCGGTCTGCAATTGACAGTCCGGCTGGGCAGTCGTCGCCTTTCAGAAGTCTTCTTCACGCCGTCTTCCCTGAAACGGGTGCTTCGCCGTAACAACTTTGAAATTGAAACCTTTTCGTTGCGGCCTTTCACAAGGAAGAGCGCCGTTGCTTTTGAGGTCATTGCCCGAAAAAAGAGTCTGGAAGGTTAAAGGAAAATGAACCCCCACCCACTCCCTCCCCTCGGGCGGGGGGTATAGGGAGGGATTCTGAAGGAAATTGGATAGTGCACCGTTGCATAAGTTTAGTCTACCTATATTGTAAGTGGATCTTCAGATAAATGATAGGTGTTTTAAACACCACAGGCAAGAAAGATAGGCTCGGGTTAAGCTCTCTACGGTTTGTATAATCAAGGGTGTTTTTCACAAAATAAACATTCGGAAGAGAAGGATTTTTATAAGATGAAGATTTCAATTATAATGCCGACTTATAATGAAAAAAAAACTGTTTTGAAGATATTAGAAAAAGTTAAAAATGTTCCCATTGATAAAGAGATAATTATTGTAGATGATGGCAGTACGGATGGCACAAGAGAGATTTTAAATAAAATAAAAGAAGAGGGCATTAAGATAATTTTGAAAGAAAACAATGAAGGAAAAGGCGCCGCCGTAAGAGAAGGATTGAAACATATTACTGGTGAAGTCGTGGTTATCCAAGATGCAGATTTAGAATATGAACCGAATGACTGGATTGAGATGCTAAAAATAATGGAAAAAAATAATTTAAGTGTCGTTTATGGTTCAAGAATTCTTGGTAAGGGGAAAAAATCATCTTTCTTTTTCTATTTAGGGGGCAGGATTCTTTCCTTTCTTGCCAATTTTTTCTATAATGCCGGCATTACTGATGAGTCAACCTGTTATAAAATGTTCAAAACGAAAGTTATAAAGGAGATAAATTTAAAATGTAAGGGTTTTGAATTTTGTCCGGAGATTACTGCAAAAGTCAGAAAAAAAGGATATAAAATTACAGAAGTGCCAATTTCTTATTATCCCAGAAGTGTCAAGGAAGGGAAGAAGATAAAATGGAAAGATGGCATTGAAGCTATCTGGACACTATTAAAATACCGATTTATTAATTGATTTACATATTCATCCAGTTTTGGATTTTGCTTTTTTCTATTTCAAGATAAACATTCTCTTTGAGTTTGACGCAACCACAAATACATAGAACCTTTCTTATCTCACAGGCGGGAAGGGACACTTGTTATCTTATATTTATCTGAGATTCGAAGCTTACCTGCCCATAGATTTCCTGTTTAACCGCCGCTATTCTTTCATCAAAACGGGGATGTGTTCTTATGGACCTGTGGGGTCTTATAGGATCTTTCCACATTTTTTCTTTCATCATCTCTAAAACTGTAAGAACGGCTTCAGGATTATAACCTGCTAATTTCGTATATTTCACACTTAATTTATCGGCAAGGATCTCATCTTCCCAACTGTAACCAGCCATTATCTGTGCGAGTGCATAGTTTATATTTCCCCGTACACTGATATTTTCTCCTGCTGTACCTGCAAGAATTTGGAATAATGTAAGTCCCATTGCCCCTTGTAGTTTTTTTACACTGTGTCTTGCGGCTATATGTCCTACTTCGTGTGCAAGAACAGCGGCAATCTCATCATCTGTTTTTAATCTTTTTAGAAGCCCTGTAAAGATATAAACATAACCACCCGGCAATGCAAATGCATTTACCTGCTTTTCATCATCCAGTACCTTAAAATAATACACTATCTCTTGCCTATCACTTACAGCCACAATCTTTTCACCTATGGACTGAATTTTTTCCTGTGTTTTTTTATCTTCTAAAAGTTTAAATTCTCTTTCAACCGAATCTGCAATTCTTCGTCCCATTCTTACCTCTTTTTCTGTGCTTATAAAGATAATATCCTCTGTTTTTGAGGCTGGGTTATATTCGGTTGTAACACACCCACAGATAAGCACAGGCAGAAAAATATATAATATTTTAGTTTTAAAGAAATCCATGTTCTTTCAGATCGGTAATATTGGAGGGAAGTGAATTGGCTATCATTTCTATAACATATCTCATTACAGAAACTTCCCACATATAAGGACTTCCCTTTATTATGGCAGTAAGCATATCCTCTTCACTATCAATCTGAACTGAAAGTTTTTCTATCAGATCTTTTTGAAGTTCAGATATTACCTTGACACAGTGCATAGTGTTGTTGTATTTATAAGGTGGAATATATGCAAGTCTTGAAAGAATAAAATGATTAAGTGTCTTGTTCATATCTCCAAAGCCTTCTAACAACGGATGGTTTGCGCCTGCTCTATAGAGGATAGGTCTTCCTACAATTACTTCTCCTTTTCTTACAACCGTATCGGTATCTCTGACCAATGATTTTGCAAGAAGTATATACGGAAGACGGGTTTCACTAAAAGTGTAGAGCCGTCTTTTTGAAGGTTTTACAATTGTTGTATCTTTCCATACCTGTTCAATTTTTTCTATTAAGTCTTTTTCCATACCAATTATTATATCACTTATTTACAAATAGTCAATATGGCCAGCCTGTTGTATTGTGCAACAGGTTTATTCTTAAAAAAATGATGGAAATATTCTGTATTTAAGATAGAATAATGAAAACTGCCTTATATTCAGGTAGTTTCCATTTGGGGTAAAATATGGCGCTGTTTCTATATAATACACTTACAAGACAAAAAGAAGAATTTAAAACCATTGAAAAAAATAAGGTGAAAATATATGCCTGCGGTGTGACTGTATATGACGGGGCACATATCGGACATGCCCGTGCAATGTTTTCACTTGATGTTATAAGAAGATATCTAAAGTACAAAGGTTTTCAGACAATATCTGTAAGGAATATAACAGATGTTGATGATAAGATTATAAAAAGAGCCCAGGAAGAGTTAGGATTGAACCCATCTCTGAATATCGTTTCTGCTACAAAAAAAATTACAGAAAGATATATACAAAGTTTTCATCAGGATATGAATGACATAGGGGTTGAACCTCCTGATATTGAGCCAAAAGCAACAGACCATATAGGTCAGATGCAGGAGTTAATAAAAAAACTTATACAGAATTCTTTCGCATATGTAAAAGAAGGTGATGTATATTTCAGGGTTAAAAAATTTAGTAATTATGGAAAACTTTCAAACCAAAGTATAGAAAAAATGCAAGGAGACGCTCGTATTGAACTATCTGAAAAAAAGGAGAATCCCCTTGATTTTGCATTATGGAAAGCATCAAAGCCTGATGAGCCATACTGGGAAAGTCCGTGGGGGAAGGGAAGACCCGGATGGCATATTGAATGTTCTGCAATGGCAATGTACTACTTAGGAGAGCATTTTGATATACATACAGGCGGGCTTGATCTTGTGTTTCCTCATCATGAAAATGAAATTGCTCAGAGTGAATCTGCAACAGGCAAACCATTTGCCACATACTGGCTTCACAATGGAATGGTAACAATAAACGGTGAAAAAATGTCAAAGTCACTAGGCAATATAGTTTTAATCAGTGATGTATTAAAGAAATATTCTGCTGATACAATAAAGATATTTTTTCTTCAGGCACATTATTCAAGCCCACTTGATTATTCAGAGAATAAAATGCAAGGGGCGGCCTCTGCACTTGAAAGAATAAAGGTATTTTTTGACAGAGTTGAAAAACTTCCCAAAGATAGAACAAAAAAAAGCGCGCTCCTGCCAGATGAAATGGATTTACTTATCAAGCAGGCAGATGTTTTTACCCTCAGTGTAGAAGAATGTAAAATAAAATTTGAAAAAGCAATGGATGATAATTTTAATACTGCAAGGGCGTTGTCTGTTATATTTGAATTTATAAGCCGTTCTAACAGACTGCTTGATGATATGTTAATCCCTGTGGATAGAAAAATAAATATGTTACGGTGTTTAAGATTTTTTATAACACAGATGGGAAAAATGCTTGGGCTTTTTGTAACCCCTGAAAAAGAAAAACAATCATTAGATGAACAAACAATCTTACAACTTATACAAGAAAGAAACCATGCAAGGACTGAAAAAAAATACAATCAAGCAGACGAAATAAGAGAAAAACTTTATGAAAGTGGAATAATCCTTGAAGATACAAAAGATGGGACAATGTGGAGACGCAGATAGGAGATAGTAGGCGGTAGGTAGTAGATAGGGAAACAAGAGGGTAGGAGCGGGCTTTTGATTTTTGAATTTGTTTTCACCCTACTTCCTACCTACTAATTCCTATCTACTATGTTTATATGGTAGCCCCAAGGGGAATTGAACCCCTGTTTGATGGCTGAGAACCATCCGTCCTTGGCCACTAGACGATGGGGCCTGTTGAGAGAAAATATTAGCATAACAAATAGAGAATGTCAACTATGAGTGGAAATGTCATATAACTGCTATTATAATGTCAAAAGTAGATTTTAGAAGATTCTGTTTGGCCCAAAAGAAAAAGTTCACAAAAAGATTGTTAGGTCAGTAATAAAATAATATGCCAAAAGTATTAATAACCGGTGGTGCTGGTTTTATAGGTTCCCATCTTGCAGAAAGGCTTGTTAAAGATTTAGATGAGGTTTTTATATTAGATGACCTATCAACAGGTTCAAAATTAAATATTGAACATCTAATCGGGGATAGATGTCATTTTTTTCATGATACAATATTTAACCATAACCTATTAAGTGACCTTATCCAGAGTGTAGATGTTATATATCATTTTGCGGCATCTGTCGGGGTTTGTTATGTACTTGACCATCCCTTAAAATCACTCCAGATAAATGTGCAAGGCACAGAAAATATTTTAGATATTGTAAGCACTTTTAATAAAAAGGTGTTTATAGCATCTTCAAGTGAGATATATGGAAAAAATGAAAAGGTGCCACTCTCGGAAGATGACGATAGGATACTCGGCTCAACAAGGATATTCAGATGGAGTTATGCCTGTTCAAAGACAATGGATGAGTTTTTGGTTGCAGCATACCGAAGGGAAAGGGGATTAAAGGCTGTTATCGGAAGGTTCTTTAATATATGCGGACCAAGACAGACGGGCAGGTATGGTATGGTGATCCCAAGATTTATAGAACAGGCACTCTCTGAAAAACCTATTACAGTGTACGGGGATGGAGAACAGATAAGAACATTTACATATGTTTGTGATGCGATAGAGGCAACCGTAGGTCTTATGAACACAGAAAAAGCAGAGTCTGAGATATTTAATATAGGAAGCAGTGAACCTGTTCGTATTAAAGAACTTGCCGAAATTGTAAAAGAAATAACAAAAAGTAATTCAGAGATTATTTATATCCCATATGAAAAGGCATATGAAAAAGATTTTGAAGATATGAGATGCAGGGTGCCGGACATAACAAAGATACAAAGGACGATAGACTATAAACCAAAGTATGATTTGAAAAAAATGATTCAGGAGATTTTAAAGGATTTGCATTGAGAAAACTATCTTATGTATGTATATTCTTTTTAATATTCTCCTGTTCAAACATCTATCCCATTTCAGGTCTGGAACAGGGAAAACCTGTTAAGGAGCGTCAAAAAATACCCATTGTTGTAGAGGGGGATTCTATTGAATATATGACAACTGAACAAAAAGTGGTAGGAAAGGGGAATATAAAAATAAAATATCAGGATGTGGTACTTACCTGCGACAGGGTTGAAATTGATATAGTTAAAAGAATTGCATGGGCAAAAGGAAATGTCCTTCTCAAGCAGGATACACAAATTCTTAGAGCCCCTGAAATGGAATATCATTTTGATACAGGATATGTAAAAACATTTGACGCAGATATGGAAGTATATCCCTGGTATGCCCATCTGAAACGGGGTAAAAGATATGCAAAAAAGTCATACCTTGCGGAGGATGGACATATCACAACCTGTCCACTGGATATAATGTGTCATAGAATACACGGCAGACAGGTAAAGATATATCTTGATGATAAGGTTGTGGTAAGACATGCTATATTCTATATCGGGAATATCCCTGTTATGTATCTGCCGTATTATAGCCATTCGTTAAAAGATAACAGGGTTAATGTTACCGTTGTGCCCGGTCGTTCAGATAGATGGGGATATTATGTTTTGACATCATGGAGATATTTTTTAAGCGAAAATGCAAAAGGTAATATTCGTATAGATTACAGGGAAAGGAAGGGATGGGCACAAGGAATAGATTACATTTACAAAACAGAAAATTTTGGCAAGGGTATTGTAAATGTATATTATATGAACGAAGTAAGCAAGGATAAAAAAGGAAACATTGAAAAAATATTTGATCCGGCAACAGGCCAATGGCATGAAAAAAGAGACACAAGATGGAAAGCAGAAGCAAGACATAATTGGAGGCCAAACGACAGGACCCATGTAATGGCAGAATACCACAAATTAAGCGATGAAACATTTCTGAGAGACTATTTCTGGAGGGATTATAGAATAGACCCGCATCCTATTTCATATCTATCTGTGATAAATAATCAGGATGAGTCCATATTTTCACTTTTTGCACAAAAAAGAGTGAACAGATGGATGGAAGAGGTAGAAAGGCTTCCTGAACTGAAATGGGATTTGAGAAACTATAAACTCACAGATTTTTTAGATGGCTCATTTTACTTTAGGTCAGAAAACTCTGTTTCTAACCTTAATAAAAAATTTCCAGCCCCCAGTGACAGGGATTATAGCGCATTAAGGGCTGATACATACAATAAAATGTCGTATGTAACAGCATTGCCTGGTTATTTAGACTTTTTACAGGCCTCTCCTTATATCGGTGTAAGACAAACATTGTATCAGCGGACAGACAACCCTGTGGCAAGAACAGCATTTTACAGTGGCTGGAATCTGAATACACGCTTTTATAAAATTATAGATAGACAAACAAACTTTCTTGGCCTGAATGCAGAATCGTTCAGACACATAATTACACCACAGGTTAGATTTTCATATATAGACCCGCAGGTTCCACCTTTTAAAATTCCACAGTTTGATGAGATAGACTCAATTGACAAAACATACAAGTACACATACTCACTTGAAAATATCCTTCAGATAAAAAGACGAACGGATATAAAAAATACAGAAAAAGTAGAACTGGTATATTTTAATGCGGAGATAGATCAGTATCCCTTTCCAAAACCACATCAAAAAGATTATTCAAATTTAAGGCTTCAATTGCAGATTCTCCCGTACAATTGGCTTAGTCTTTATAGTGATGCAGAATACAATTTTTTTACCAGAGATTTTGATACTGTAAATACCGAAACAGCGGTAATTGGTAAAAAATGGTCAGTAGGACTTGGAACAAGATATACAAAAGATACAAGCACACAGGGAACACTAAGGGCATCCTTTCAGATTACTGATAAATGGTCAGCAGGAGTATATCAAAGATTTTTATTTAAAAATATAGAAGGGAGATTAGATATTAAAAACAGGTTTGAAGAACAGGAATACAGACTTACAGGGAATATACATTGTTGCTGGTTAATGGACATAGTGTATAGTAAAGATAAACGTGAAGGCAGTGAAATACTTGTTGTATTCAGGTTGAAGGCATTTCCTGATATTCCAATAGGCCCATTTAGAACAACAATGTAAATACATTATGATAAAAAGTCAGATAAAAAAGAATATGGGAAAATTAGAAGATACTGTTTTTAAGGTTTAAACCTCCTGAAAATAAATATTTTGAGAAATAACTATTCAGGTAGATAGACAGAGGGCTCAAACATTCTAATATTCCTTTTTTGTTTTGCATTTTAGGGGGAGGTATGGCAAAATTGACAGTTAAAAGCGGTCCTGATGAAGGAATAGTATTTAAAATACAAGAGGAAATTACTACCATAGGAAGAATAGAAACGAATAAAATTATAATTCATGACGAAGGGGTATCAAAGGGGCATTGCGTTATAGAAGCAAGAAAAACAGGCTACTTTATAACAGACCTTGGTTCTACAAACGGGACATATCTAAATGGAAAAATTGTTAAAACAGAAGCAGAATTATACACAGAAGACCAGATAAAAGTAGGTAATACTGTTCTTATATTTGAGTCAAAAACAGAAAAAAGAAAGACCGATCTTACAAATGCGTTTAAGGAGATAGAAGAAGAGGAACAAAAAGGTAAAGGGTATACAACACTCTTACAAGAATTTGTAGAAACAGCAAGCATTAAATCTGAAGAAGAGGGTATTGTAGAGATAGACCCTGTTTTGATAAAAGAGATTGTTCCTTGTAAAGAGGGGGAGATTCGATTAGTTTTTTCAAATATTATAAATGGAACCGAAATCGGCAATAATGTCAAATTTGATAGAAAAACATATCTTGTTGTAGGAATAGACAAAAAACAAGATAATAAGGGTATTGTTTATAGATTAAAAGAAATCTAATTTATGAAACCTGTAAAATATTTTATAGGTGTAATTTCTAAAAATCCTGATATGATGCAGGCCTCTATTCAAAAACTCCCTGATCCATGGAGATTGATACAGACAGAGAGTAAAACCTTTGATTTTAATTTTACGGATTATTATAAAGAAGAAATGGAAAATCCTCTTTATAAAAAAATTTTTTTGATAACAGGCATCCACACTGAAGAAAATCTTTCAAAAATTAAATTACTCTGCGGTGAAATAGAAAAAAAGACATCAAAACAGAGAAAAAGGATTGTTAATCTTGACCCAGGATATATAAACGAAGGTTCCGTTGTTCTTGCAAGCACAAAATTTGCTTCACACAGAATATATATAGGTTATAATATTTATGCAGAAATTACACTATACTGGTATAAAAACAAATATGAAAATTTACCCTGGACATATCCTGATTTTAGAACACAAGATTATAAGCAATTTTTTTCTGAATGCAGAAAAATATTTTTATCGGAGAAAAAGGCGTTGGTTTAATTGTATAATATTTGTCTTTTTTTTAGCTCCCTGCTTATTTGCAAATGGGAAAGGCAGAATAAAAACACCGGATCCAATTACTAAAACAGTTATAGACGCAGGTAGATTTATTGTTTCACAGGTTAAAAAAGAAGAAAAACTTCCCCTCTCACAGATAAATTTGTATAGAAACAAAATAAAAGAAGCATTTGAAAAAGAAGACTACGAACAGGTAATTAAAACAGTAAGAAAATTTGTTAAGACTTCATATGGAATTGATATGTATGAATGTATATTTCTTACCTCTACAGGTAGACCAGTATTTTTAACAAAACCCAATATTAAGCCCTATCAACAATATCCGGTATATATTCTTGTACAGGATAATCAACCAGACCACAGGCACTTGATTTGGATAAAACACTCATTTCTGTTTGCAAAAGAAGATATTATTACAGTTACAACGCAATACCGAGAAGATAAAGTTGAAGATATTACTTCTATCATTGAATTTTTAAAAAAATTAGAATACACTGATAGTACTCGTATAGGGATTATTTCAGAAGGGAAGGGAAGTATTGCAAAAATAAAAGATTCAATTAAGGGTATAAAATACTATAAAGAAATGGATTTTAATTTTGATACTGACACCCGAACCTCCACATATGGCAGGCAGGAATGAAATCTTATAGACAAGAAATATGGTTTCAAACAAAAAACAGACAAGAATTTATTAACATTACGGACGAGGTTACATCAACTGTTGTTAAAAGCAATATAAAAGAAGGATTATGCCTTGTAAATGCAATGCACATTACAGCGGCTGTTTTTATCAACGATGATGAGGAAGGGCTTCATAAAGACTTTAAAATCTGGCTTGAAAAACTTGCACCTTACGAAAAAAATTTTTACAGACACAATAAAACCGGTGAAGATAATGCAGACTCGCACATGAAAAGGACAATAATGGGACGTGAGGTTGTGGTTGCAGTAACAAACGGCAATCTTGACATTGGCCAATGGGAACAAATCTTTTATGGTGAGTTTGATGGCAAAAGGCGAAAAAGAGTTCTGATTAAAATAATCGGCGAATAAAAATATTAAAAAAGAACAAGGATATGGAAAGAAGCAAAGATTGGTTGATATAAACAGATCTATGAATGGTACTGCTTTGCCAGTTAGCAATCAACAGAAAAAAAGACTATCCAATCGTTATATTGTAAAAAAACAAATTCACGAACTAATCCTTGTTTTAATTTTAAATCTCGTCAGATTAACCCTTTGTTTAATGTCCTATAATATATATTATGTTAATCCAGCACAACTACCAACAATCCCGGGTTAACCTGAAATCTTACCCCGTTAAAAACCCCGCTTCTAACAGGGCCTATTTTACTTTCTATCTATCCAATCCCCACCTGCCCTCAACTTGTCTGTTGGGCAGGCAAATTCTCAAACTTTAAGATTGGAATAACAATTACAGTCGCACCACCTATTTGAACTTTCAAAGGATATGCTATGCCTGTTATGGGTGGGAAAATGGGTGCTTCTAACGATTGTGTGTTGACAATTTTTGTTCTTGGTTTACAACTGGTTCTGATTATTTCTAATACATTATTTAGTTCTTCGTCATGGATAGCAACTAAAAATGTAGTATTCCCTTCAGAAAGAAATCCTCCTGTTGATGATATTTTTGTTGCAGGGATGGACTTCTCACGAAATGCGTAAGAAAGATCGTCTGTATCAACATCCTGAACAATTGCAATAACCAGTCTATTCGGCATTTCCATAATTTTTTTAAAAAAGGGGTTGTTTTATAAGCCGGATTCTGTATCTCATAGCCATTCATCTTGTCCCAATGTTACCACTGGGTTCATGCAACCAACCCGGAATATCTACCTGACTAAAAACAATCGTGAATAACGGCGGGCTCGCCTTGATATCCCCTATTCGGTCTTGCTCCGTGTAGAGATTGCCTCTTTTCACCCTCTTTCCCCATATTGGGGATGAGTTGTAGTCTCTGTGGCTCTAATCCTTATCTATCCCGGCATTCAATCAGTTGGAATAGACAGCCCTAATTTCTTAGGGTACACTGCCCTATGGAGTCCGGACTTTCCTCCCCAACTTTCTCAAGTCGGAGCGGCTATTTAACCAACCCCCTTATTTGAAATCAAATTTTTTGATTTTTACGCATATATTATACGAGAACAGTTTGGACAAAAACATATTTTATTGCTTATTTTTATGTCAATACTGGTCTGAACAGGAATATCCATTGAACATCCCTTGCAGGTATTTCCGATAAGCTGAACAACGGCTGTTCCTATGTTTGCTGAAATTTTTTTATATGCTAAAAATATCTCTCGTGGAATACTTTTACCTTTTTCCTCTTTTTCAGATTCTATTCGTAGAATATTATTTTTAAGAGCATTTATCTTTTTTTGTGCCAAATCTTCTTGTTCCTGAAAGTGTTTTATTTTTTCGTCTAATATTATTTTCTCTTCTTTTAATTTTTTATTGATGTTGTCAATGTCATAAAATATTTTTAATACCTTTTCTTCTATTAAAGAATAATCCGCTTTAAACCCTGATATCTGCTGCTGCAATATTGCATATTCTTTATTTGTTTTTACCTGGCTTAATTGCTGCTGATATTTTTTTATTAATTCATTTTTGTTTTCCATCTCCCCTTCTTCTTGTTTGGATTGGATGGTTATCTGTCTAAGTTCCTGTTCAATTTGCAGACAGACGTGTTTTTCTTTTTCAGCCTCCTGTTTTTGATTTTGCAACCTATTTGTCAATTCTAAAACCATTTTTTGCATGGAATCTATTTTAATATCAAATTCTTGTAATTGCAATAAGGCCGCAATTATTTGTTTTAGCTCCATTTAGAGTTTTCCTGCCATCTCTTTAATAGTGGGCGGTACCGGACTTGAACCAGTGACCTTTGCGATGTGAGCGCAACGCTCTAACCAGCTGAGCTAACCGCCCCCTGCAATTATACACAATATTATTATACACAGGATAGAGTGTGAAAATCAAGTAAAGAATGTATAAGTTATACACATATGAGACATATTATCCCCATTTAGAGGTTTTTTACTTCTAACAGGGTGTACCTATTCCTAATAGATAATCATAACTCTGTTTCAATGCTTCCATCATATCAATGTCGCAACTGTCAAGCTCTACAATCAACAGTTCGGCGTAGTCAGCAACTTCGAGAATAGGCGGGAAATCCATTTTTCCGGTTCCGAGTGGTTGCATTGCTGATGTCTTATCCCCCGGGCCGTCTTTAATGTGTAGGACCTTACCCCGAGGCCCAACTTCTTTAATTATATCAACGGGTTTCTTGCCTCCAACAAATACCCAGTAGGTATCAACCTGCATTAAAACTTCTTCTGGGGTATTGTTCATTAAAATCTGATAACCAGGTCGGCCGTCAACATCAAACATTTCCCAATCGTGATTATGGTAGCCCACCTGAATGCCGTGTTCTGTGGCATTGGCACTGGCTTTTGTCCAGATATCGGCCACCGCCCTGATTTTATCAACAGTTTTAAAGTCTTCAGGACAGCAACCACTAATAATATATTTTGCCCCAATTATCTGAGCCTCTTCAATAGCCTGGTTTTTGTCTTTCCCTATCGGCAATTTGCCGTGGCAGCTTAATGCCTGAAGTCCATATCTTTGGAAAATCTTTGCGGCTTCCGCAATCGTTGATCCCGGATAACCTGCGGGTTCAACATAACGGTACCCCATCTCAACGATTTTCCTGATGGTTCCTTCATAGTCATTTGCAGATTGTTCTCGGACACTATACAATTGAACGCCAATTTTAGGTGCCATTGTTCCTCCTTTCAATAAGTTGTTCTTTCACAAAAAAAACTTGTTTTTATGTCTAATGTGTGCCTTTTTTAATAAATTCAGTGGCATATTTTTAATACCTTGTGACACACTTTTCGGGGGTTGTTAAAAAAAGCCTGAAGATAATCCCATGAGGTTGCACACCTTTGGTTTCTACTTAGGGCGCCATTTGGGTAAAGCAGTTATGCTCACAGGCTCTAAATAGGGTCTTATGAGAAAAACTCATCACACAGACCTTACGATAATCTGTATTTATCTAAATTATAGTGTATTTTAAGCAAGGAGGCAATATGAAAATCAAAAATGGATTTACACTTATTGAAATTATTAGCGCTTATTGTTGTGCTTGCACTTTTAATATTTCCTGCTTTTAAGAAAATCCAGGGATACTATCCACTGTATTATATATCTTAGCAATTAAAAAACAATTTTTCTTGCTTATAAAATATTTTTAAGATAGAATATTAAAAAATATGCAACAAGGAAAAACCGTATTTTAAAATTTTTTATAACTAATGTATTAAAAATAGGAGAAAAATATGTCAAGGATATGCAGTATTTGTGGCAAAGGGCCGATGGCAGGAAGAAATATAGTAAGAAAGGGTATGGCAAAGAAAAAAGGTGGGGTGGGTAGGAGAATTGTAAGAGTAACAAAAAGGGTTTTTTTACCAAATGTAAGGAAAATAAGGGTTCGTGAAGGCTCTTCAATAAAATGGAAGTATGTTTGCTCAAAATGTCTGAAGGCAGGAAAAGTAGAAAAACCAATACCAAGACAAAAACAAGAGATTAAAAAGTCTGTTGTATAGCCGCCCCACCCAGAGGGTACCCGAAGGTGCAAACCCCAAATAAATTCAGAATATAACCCGCCCACCCATCCTTTCTGGCACCCTCTGGGTGAGGAGGGTGTTTTCCCCTACCTCCTACCTCTTATGCCTGTCGCCTGTCGCCAGTTACCTGTTGTTTATTATCTGTCACCTTCTCACCAGTCACCTGTTCTATGGGGATTGTGCTCACGGGCTCTAAAACACAGAGGATATTTTAAGGTCTATTATATCAATTTTTACGGAAGCCATATTTTCAATATATGTTAAAGATGCACCAAAAGCAATGTCCACACTTACAGGTGTTGAAACATAATGTTTTATATTTTGTAGTCTTTTTTTTATCGTTCCCTGATATACCACATTTCCATCTGTAAGCCAGACAATAGTTTTTCCATCCTTTGTAAGAGAGGATGCTTTTACTTTCAGGTTCCTTGCAACAAATATCGGTTTAGGATTGCCCTGTCCGAAAGGTTCAATCTTTTCCATTTCTTCTAAAAAGTCGGGTGTAATATCTTTTAGTTCAATGGACGCATCAACATTTATATTTTCTCTTAAATCTTCCAGTTTTAAGATATCAGATGCTGCTGTGTTTAATTTTGATTTAAATCTTGCAAGGTTATCCTTCTTTATGGCAATGCCAGCAGCGAAGGTGTGTCCGCCATATTTCTCAAGAACATCTGAACACTGGTTCAAGCCTTCTATAAGATTAAACTTTTCAATTGACCTTCCAGAACCTTTCCATATTTCTTTCTCATCACTGCATACAATTACACAGGGCCTTGAATAAATATCCACAATCCTTGATGCAACAATACCAATTATTCCTGTTGACCATCCGCTGCCCTCTATAACTAATGCATATGTATTTCTCAAATCTATTTCTTGTTCAATTCTTCCCTGCACCTCCCGTAGAATACGGTCCTCCTGTCTTTTTCTTTCCCTGTTTGCATCTTCTAATATCCTTGCAATCTCAAAAGCAGTCTTCCTATCTTCCGAGAGCAAAAGTTGCATTGCCTTGTTTGGATCGCCCAATCTTCCTACCGCATTTATTCTCGGTCCCAATATAAATGCAATATGCTCAGAGCGTAATGTCCTGCCTGTAAGACCGCTTGTGTTAATAAGAGCAGATATTCCATAGTCATTTGTATATTGAAGTTTTCTTAAACCGTGTTTTACAAATATTCTATTCTCACCAATAAGCGGAACAACATCGGCAACTGTTCCTATGCATACAATATCAAAAAATTCCTCAAGAACTCTGTTATCCTGCAAAGATTGTATTAGTTTAAACGCAATCCCGACACCTGCAAGATTGTCATCAGGATAAGAGCAATCCAACTGATGTGGGTTTATACAGGCAAATGCCGAAGGGATACCATCTTTAGGGATACAATGATGATCGGTTACAATAACATCTATTCCCTTTGATTGTAAAAATCCTATCTCATCTTTTGCAGATATTCCACAGTCAACGGTTATAATAAGTGAAATATCTTTTGCCTGTTCTACCTGGCAAGATAGTATATTATTCAAAAACTGTCTTGATATCCCATATCCTTCTTCTATCCTGTCAGGTATATACCAGCCTGCATTTACTTTAAATCTTTTTAAAAATTTTACAATAAGAGCGGTTGCGGTAATCCCATCTGCATCATAATCACCGTAGACAATAATTTTTTCTTTTTTTGCAATAGCGGTTCTTATTCTTTCTTTTGCTTTTTCTATACCGAGTAATTTTTCATGGGCATGAAAAGACGAGTATCTACAGGATAAGAATTCTTCAGCAGATTTCAGACTTTTAATATTTCTATTAAGAAGGATTTGTGCAAGCAGAGGAGATATTTGTAAGTTTCTGGAAAAAAGTTCTCTATCTTTTGAAAGTTCTTGTATAATCCATTTCATTTTTAATATTTACCTTTAAAGTCCCTTGCGCAATCCCGTGAGGTTTCGCATCTTCGGTTCTTAACTTTAAGCACCTTTTTGAATGGGCAAGTTATGCAACAGGTTCTTCTGAAGATTTACTGTTTGAAGCAATGCCACCTGAGATAATAAAATTTAGAGCCTCTTCTACACTCATTTCAGGGAATATAAGGGTGCTTCTTGGGACAAACATAAAATATGCAGTCAGTGGGTTTGGAGTGCTGGGGACAAGAATCCCCACAATATCCTCACCTACCACTTTTGAAGATGTTGGGGCATGATCACAGGAAAGAAAGCCTATTGAATAAATCCCTTTTCTCGGATACTCAACAAGCACCACTTTTTTGAGACTTGCCCTATGTTTTACGAAAAGAAAATCTACTACCTGTTTTGTGGGTGAATATATGTGTTTGACGCCTGGAAGATTTGAAAACCATCTTTCAACCCAGGATACAAATTTTTTACCAAGTATTTTGTGAACCACAAAACCAATTAAAAAAACTATTAGAATTGAAAGAAGAAGCCCTGTGCCAGGAATATAAGCTTCGTAATGTCTTTTTTCAAATAAAATCCTTATATATTTACCCAAAATCCCGTCAAAAAAAAGAAAAACGATTCGTATAATCCAGAATGTGATAATAACTGGAAGTATAACTACAAGCCCTGTTATAAAATATTTTCTAAATATCCTTAACATTTTTAACCCCCTGTATTTTATCTGCCCTTAACTTGTCTAAGGGGTAGACAGGTAGAAGATAGTGCGTCTAAAGCGTAAGCGAATTTTTATCTTGTAATTGGAATCAAACCCTGAAATCCCTGAAATGCAAGCGCCATCAGTCCTGCAATAATAAAGGCAATCGGCGCTCCTTTTAAAGACTCAGGAATATCTACAAGTTCCAACCTCTCTCTTATTGTTGTAAGAAGAACAATTGCCAGTGCATAACCGACACCCGCACCAATACTCTGAAACACACTTTCTACAAATGTAAGTTCCTGTTGAACATTCAACAATGCAACAAAAAGCACAATACAGTTAACAGTGATAAGCGGAAGATATATTCCGAGCGACTTGTACAGGGGCGGGTAAAACTTCTTAATAAACATCTCCACAAGCTGAACGAAGGAGGCTATAACAAGTATAAACGTTAAAATATTCAGAAACTCAAGGTGCGCGGGGACAAGAACAAAGTTATATACAGGCCAGGTAATAATGGATGCTATTGTTATAACAAATATAACAGCAGCGCCCATCCCAAGTGCAACTTCTGTCTTTCTTGATACACCGATAAAAGAACAAAGCCCCAAGAAACGGGAAAGAACAAAATTATTTACAAGTATAGCACTTAAAAATAAAAAAAACAACCTGACAAAAAATTCCATATATCCCCTCTATAAAATAAAGAAATGTCAAATGACAAATATCAAATGGCAAACATCATTTGTATCTTGGTTCTTGGAATTTGATTTCGGGGCATCCACAATAGTGGGTCGTCTGGTTTTTAAATTTTCTATGTGATATTTCCCTTTCTATAATTTTTCTGCTATCTGGATTGCGTTTGTTGCCGCTCCTTTTCTTAAGTTGTCTGCAACAACCCACATTACAAACGCATTCTTTACATCAGGGTCTTTCCTCATCCTTCCGACATAAACAGGGTCTTTGCCTGTTACATTTACAGGCATAGGATATGTGCCTGTGGAAGGCTCATCAAGAAGAACAATCCCTTCTGATTTTGATAAAATCTTTCTTATCTGTTCAAGGGTTATATTGTCTTTCGTTTCAAAATAGACTGATTCAGAATGAGCATTAAATACTGGAACCCTTATGGCTGTTGCATTTATAAACATATTGGGCTCATGCATAATCTTTCTTGTTTCTTTTACAATCTTCCATTCTTCTGTCGTATAATCAAGCTTGGTAAAACTGCCTATCTGAGGGATAACATTAAATGCAAGCGGATGAGCAAATGACCCTCCATCAGATAAAATCTTGTTTTTCAAAAGAAGTTCTTCAGATTGTTTTTTTAAATCCTCTATTGCCTTCCTGCCTGCTCCTGATGCTGATTGAAATGTGGTTACAACAATCCTTTTTACTCCTGCGGCCCTATGTATTGGATTTATTGCAACAACCATCTGTATGGTAGAACAGTTTGGATTTGCAATTATTCCCTTATGAGTTTTTATATCTTCCGGGTTGACCTCAGGAATAATAAGAGGAACACTATCTTCCATCCTGAAATCAGCACCGTTGTCTATAACAACTGCCCCACACTGGATGGCGGGCTTTGCAAATATTACTGCTGCGCCTTTTTCACCTTCTGTTCCTGCAAAAAATACTATCTCCATCCCCTTAAAAGCATCTGGTGTGGTTTCTATAACATCATATTTGTGTCCGTCAACCTCTATTGTTCTCTGTCTTCTTGCCATTACAACAAGTTTTTCTGTCGGGAAATTCCTCTGTCTTAAAACCCTTATCGTTTCTATGCCAACAGCCCCAACCCCTATAACAGCAACATTATATTTTTTCAATTCCCTTCCTCTAAGACTATCTCTTTATTTCCTCAGGGTCCGCAACCCTTCCAAGTATTGCACTTGAGATAGCAACTGCAGGACCTGAAAGTATTACCTCGCTTTTGGGATGCCCCATCCTTCCTACAAAATTCCTGTTTGTTGTTGCAACTGCCCTTTCACCTTCTGCAAGTATTCCCATATGTCCGCCTAAACAAGGACCACAGGTAGGAGTTGAAACAGCCCCGCCGGCGTCTACAAATATATCAAGAAGTTCTTCTCTGTTTGCCTGTCTGTATGTCCATTGTGTTGCAGGAATTACAATAAGACGAACATTTTTATGAACCTTTTTCCCTTTCAGTATCTTTGCTGCTATTCTTAAATCTGTAATTCTTCCGTTTGTGCACGAACCTATTATAACCTGATCTATCTTCATATTTTTAATTTCTCTTGCAGGTTTTACATTACTTGGTAAATGAGGAAGTGCAACAAGGGGTAAAAGGTTGTCTACATTGTACTGATGAACTTTTTCATATATGGCATTCTCATCACTTTTCAAATCAAAATTAAAATATCGCATAGTATCGCCGGGAAAACCATCCTGTTTTGCTCTTTTTAGTCCCTGTTCTAAATATTTCTGTGTAAGGCCATCGGGTGCTATAATCCCATTTTGTGCACCCGCCTCAACTGCCATGTTACACATTGCAAGCCTTTCTTCTATCGGAAGGATTTCTATTGCGCTGCCTTCAAACTCCATAGAACGGTCTAATGCACCATCTACTCCTATGTCACCGATTATACTTAATATCAGGTCTTTCCCACCAACCCATTTTTTGAATCTTCCTTTACAAATAAATTTTATTTGCTGTGGGACTTTTAGCCACACCTTTCCTAATATCATTGCACAGGCAAGATCTGTTGAGCCAACACCTGTTGAAAAACATCCCATCGCACCATATGTGCAGGTATGTGAGTCTGCTCCTACAACAAGCATACCGGGTCCAACAAGTGCAAGTTCTGGAAGAAGTGCATGTTCAACACCCATTCTGCCCACCTCAAAGTAATATCTAATCTTTTGTGTTTTAGCAAACTCTCTTATAATCTTTGTCTGCGTAGCACTTTTTATATCTTTATTGGGTGTGAAATGGTCCGGGACAAGAGCAATTTTATTTGTGTTAAAAACCTTTTTTGAACCTATATGATAAAACTCATTTATTGCAACAGGTGCCGTTACATCATTGCCTAAACAGAAATCAACCCTCGCAAGTATCAGTTCTCCCGGTTTAACATATTTTTTCCCGCTGTGTTTTGCAAGTATTTTTTCTGATATTGTCATTGAAACTTTATTTTCATCCGCTCATTGGTGGCATATTATTCCTCTTCCTTATGCTGTTTTTAAAATTTCTTCTGCTGTATAAAACCTTACTTTCCTGTCCTTTTCCTTTGTTTCAAATGTTTTAATCGCTGTCCTGTCTTTTAAATCTTCGTACATTCCCAGTAATGATTTTTTTAAAATCTTTGAACAGTCCTGAGCATAATACCTCCCCAATCGTTTCAAAATTTTTTCCTCCCGTTCATTAAACCTAACAGATATTATTCCCATTTTCTATAAACCTCCTCTCTTTTTGCGATGCTTATTACATAGTAATCATTTTTTTCCGTATAGAATATAGCCCTGTATTTATTTTTTTCTTAGTCTGTAGTAAATTCTGTTTTGATTTGATCTTAATCTTTTTACATCAAACAAATTCATATTGCCGGTTATCTCTAACGCAATAAAAGCATCGTTAAACAGTTGAAATACATCTTTGGAAATTTTACCTTTTTTAAAATTTCTCAAAACTTCATCTTCATATTTTATCATGTTTACATTGTATTACTTTTACATAATATGTCAAGAAAAATGCAATGTGCATTTACTTAAATTGCAGTTCGTATAATCTTTTGTATAAATCAGAAGATTCCATCAGCTGGTCGTGCCTTCCCACTGCTGAAATATTTCCGTTTTCAAGAATAACTATTTTATCCGCATTCTGAACGGTAGAAAGACGATGTGCAATAATAAAAACAGTTTTACCCTGCATAAGATTTTGAATTGCATTCTGAACAAGTTTTTCAAGGTAGCTATCAAGTTGAGATGTTGCCTCATCCAATATAAGTATAGGCGCATTTTTAAGTATTGCTCTTGCTATTGCAATCCTCTGTCTTTCTCCACCTGATAGGGTATATCCCCTATCCCCGACAAATGTATCATAGCCTTTTGGAAGACTTAAAATAAAGGAGTGTGCATTTGCTTTTTTTGCTGCATCTATAATCTCGTCCATAGATGCGCCCTGCCCGCCTGCAACGCCTCTGCCTATCCTGGCGGATTTTCCGAAAGCTATATTTACCGAAACCGTATCATTAAAAAGTATTGTTTCCTGTGTTACAACTGCAATCTTTGACCTTAAATCCGATATCTTAAAATCTCTTATATCAGTATCATCTATCTTGATGCTTCCTCCTGTAATATCATAAAAACGCGGGATAAGATGGACAAATGTTGTTTTACCTACACCACTTTGCCCTACTATTGCAACTGTTTCACCTACTGCTACATCAATGTTTATACCATTGAGAATTAATTCACCGTCGGCATAAGCAAATTGGACATTTTCAAATTTTATACTTTTTGAGATATTTTTTAAATCAATCGTCACATTTTTTTCTTTAACGGTTGGGACCTGGTCAAAAACCTCAAATATCCTGTTTGCAGCAGCAACAGATACTTGCGCAATACCATATATCTCGGTTAGCCTTTTGGCAGGTTTCACCATTGAAAGGATAGACCCTATAAAAAGTATAAACACACCAGCAGAGATATTTTGATTAATCACTGCTCGAACACCAAACCATAAAAACAGGGCTGTTCCGACCACAGCAATAAATTCGGTTGCAGGCCCTATAATTTGTGTTCTTTTAAAAGCACGCATAATATTTTTATAAAATCCATAGTTGTATTTTTTAAACCTATCTGCCTCAATCTTTTCCATAGAAAATGCTTGGACAAGTCTTATTCCTGATACTGTCTCAAAAAGAACAGAGTTTACATCCGCCATCTTCTCCTGGACTATAAATCCAATCTTTCTTAATTTTTTACCCACTTTCAGAACGGGAATAATAATAAATGGAATAAGAATTATTATAAACATTGAATATTCGGGGGATATAAAAAATGCAATACTTATAAATACCAGAAGTTGCAAACTCTGATATATAAAATCCATAGTTCCCCTGCAAATAAAATCCTGTATTATTGAAACATCATATGTAACCCTTGAAACAATCGTCCCTGTTTTTGCTCTGTCATAATAATCCAGTGAAAAACAGAGAAGTTTCTCGTATAAACTGTTCCTTATATCCTGGACAACCCTCTGGCTTGTTCCAAAGGTAAGATATGAGGATAAAAATGTTGTAGCATATTTAAAAAGAAAAAGCGATATAATAACAGGAATAAGAAAATTCAATATCTGCATAGGATGCAAGGTATTTATCCAGTCTATAATGTTTTGAAGATAAGGTGGAACAGTCCTTCCAATTATTATTTCTCTGTTATAAAGAAGTTTATCAAAAAGGGGAATAATCATCCCCAAAGACACACCTCCAAGCAGGCTTGATATAAACATAAAAATTATACTGAAAGAAAAAATTAAAAGGTGTGGTCTTAAAAATTTTAAAAGACGAAAATAAATTTTCATAACTAAGACCTAATAAGCCCCGGATGCAACCATTATTGCTCTTCTGTTACAATGAAATTATTATATCATTTTTTAATTTGTCAACCCTGTTAAAAATAAAAAATTTCTAAACAGGGTAGATATTAAAATTTTTTCAATCTAACAACATCAGACTATTGAATATATCATAGGCGTGAATAAATACAGGGGATATGATGAGCAAGGTTACTCTTTTTATGGTAGCGGGGGACGGATTTGAACCGCCGACCTTTGGGTTATGAGCCCAACGAGCTTCCTGACTGCTCCACCCCGCATCAGTATTATTAGTCTACACACTTTCTATAAGTTGTCAACTTTTATTTTAAAAATCTATCGTCAAAGAAAGTGTTAGAGATAATTTTATTAGAATATTTAAGGGGGAGTAAAAACCAATTTTCTGTATGCTGTATGGTTTGGTTGGGCTTTAAATTAAAAAGCGGACCTAATGTTTCAAGTTCCAACATCTTTGAGTTTGTATAGATTTCCAAGGAGCATCCATAATCAGGATACCGGGCATCTGCTTTATGTTTAAATGTTTTAATAAATATCCCGTTTTTATGGATGTATGCACCCCAGCCTTTATTTGCCATCATACCGAACTTAAAGGCAGATTCGGCTCAATACCTACCTTACCCACAATTTTTTACCCTCCTCTCTAAAGAAAATTCAAAAATCCTTGCCTACCGCAGGCAGGGAACCCTCAACACCTCGAACCCTCGACACTTTATCTACACTGTTTATTAGGCTTTATACATTAAAATGGATGTTCAGGATGTCGCCGTCTTCCAAAATGTATTCCCTGCCTTCCCTGTCCATCTTCCCTTCTTGTTTGACTTTTTGTTCAGTCCCAAGCCTTATAATATCATCATATTTTATAACCTCTGCTCTTATAAAACCTTTGCCCATACTTGTATGTATTAAAGATGCGGCATCAACAGCAGTTGAGCCTTTTTGGAGCAGCCATTGCGTTGCCTTACCTTCTCTAATTGTGAAAAAAGATATAAGATTCAATTCTTTCATGCACAAGCGGGTAAGAAGATGCAGGGCAGGTTCTTGTATGCCAAGAACATCAAAAAACTGTTTCCTATCTTTCTCTTCAAGAAATGCAATCTCGGATTCCACTTTTGCGCAAATCTGTATTCCTGTAAAATCTATATAAGTTCCCTTTATCGCTTCTAAAATCTTTGTATTTTTTATATCCGGTTCAGATACATTTAAGATAAAAATGATTTTCTTTAAAGTAAGAAACGGATAGCCGGCTATTATCTTTTTTTCCTGAGAATTAAAATTACAGTCTATAAGCAGTAAGGATTTTTCAAGATGGCCCTTGATTTTATTAAGAAATGCTCTCTCTTGCTGAACTGTCTGGTCTTTTATCTTTTTTAAATCCTTATCAATTCTTTCAAGTCTTTTTTCAATAAATAAAAGGTCACTTAAAAAAAACTCTGATCTTATAATTTCTATGTCTCTTCCGGGGTCTATTGAACCTTTTATATGACAAACAGAGTCGTCTTTAAATGTTCGTATAACACAGCATATAAGGTCGCTTTTGACAATGTCATTGATAGTCTGTGGATTGGATGAAAATCTTTCCTCTGTGTTTTGAAAGAGTTCTATTTTTATGGCAGGTCGGACACTTGTTTTGGGATTTAATATGCCCAATAGCACATCAAACCTGGGGTCATTAACCCTTACAGTCCCTTTTAACAGGGGTGCTGAAATATCCTTATCCTTGATTTCACACTCTGTAAGGGCCTGAAACAATGTCTTTTTACCTGCACCTGGTAGACCAATTATACATATTTTCATTTTAAGTATTCTTTCTACTTTTTACACATTTTGACATAACCAACAAATACAACAAGAAAAAATATCAGATAATAGATAACTATTGCCCAAGCCGGAAAATCAAACATAAGGTAACCAAATGGAATATGTGAAAGAAATTCTGCAATTTTACACATAAATAATGCAAGAATAGAAGTTGTTTCTCCTAATACACCTGCTAAAAAATTAGAAAATATGCTGAAAAAAAGTGCGGCAATACTTGTTGCAAGAAACAGACTTGCCAGAGGGATTATGATAATGTTTGCAATAAGACCGACAGGGGTTATTATGCCAAAATACATAGATATCACGGGCAATGTTGCAAGGCAGGCAAATGAAGATATAAAAAAAGACTGTGTAACATAAGATGTAATTTTTTGAAAAACACTTTTTATATCAAACCGCCATACTTTCTTAAAAATATGTGCTCCTATAAAAACACCCGCAAGAGACAAAAATGAAAGTTGAAAACTAATGTTAAACAGCTGTGACGGAGAAAAATATAATATAATAAGAAGTGCAGTACATAGTGATACCCAGACAGATGTTTCTCTCTCCATTGAAAGTCCTATCAGAAATATAACCCCCATGATACTGGCACGAATAACAGGCGGCTTTAAACCTGTAAGTATTGAATATGCTACCAGAAAAACCATAAGAACAATCCAGATAATTTTTTTTGGACATCTTGCCATATAGAGAAAATAAAGAAGTATAAATATAATTATACCAACATGAAGACCGCTTACCGAAAGTATATGTATGGTACCTGTTCTGAAAAATCCGAGCTCTACAGAAGAAGGAATATTTATTCTGTCTCCCAATAAAAGAGCAGAAACAAGAGCGGATGAGGTGTGGGATTGAAGGTTTCCAAACACAGGATCCGGAATAATATCTTTTATAATAGATTCTGCCCTGTTTTTAAGCCTAAGAGTTAATGCCACAAACTTATTTCCCCTGTCTTTATTTATAATATGGGTTGCATTTCTTGCTCTTACTTTGAATATTGATGCTGCGTTAAATTTTATACGATCAGATCTTCGTGTGTTTTTTTCTAATCTTCCTTTTATAAGAATCTCATCTCCATAACAGACCGTATTCTTATCTCCATATGCAATGACAATTATATTGCAGTTTGCAGTATGGTTTTCAATCTGTTGAACCCTCAATACATATCTAAATCTTGTTCTTCCAGTAGGTGTGTATGATACAACCGGCCTGCTTACAACAATGCCTCTTACAGAGACTGTTGAATGTTGAAAATTATTTAAAAATTCAACCTGTTTGTTAATCTCTTCATTCCATAATGAATATGAAGATGCCCCTGTAAAAAGACTTGCAAAAATCAAAACTATTGTGAAAGGCAAAGAAAGGTTTAATAGAAAGAAAAGTAAAACCAGAAGTGTAAGGGCAATGACGAAATACAGGGCAGAGTTAAAGAAGGCGAATGAACCTAAAAGAATTCCCAAACAAAATGATATAGCAATAACAACTATCGGATAAACCGCTATCCTCATAGGTTCATCTCTAAAAGTTTATGTATCTATTTTTATTTTTTTATCATTTTTAAAAAACGCCGAATATGAATCTATATCCTCCCACAGTACCATTTTTTATTACAGGGGGTCCGCAAGAAAAACTCATCAGACCTTAAAATCGGTGCCATTTTTCAAAAATCTGTGTCCTCAAGACTTACAACTCGGAACAACCCTGTTCCCATCAGGGATCGCTAGGCTTTTCCGCCTTGACAAAAGTCATTTTGAATATTAATAATAAAAAGCATGTTTTTTAAATTTATCATTTTTTAATACTTTTAATTTTTTCTATTCTTTCTTGCGCAAATTTTGATTCCGGCACATTTTCATTTACAACATTTTTATATAATTTAAGGGCATCATCAGTTTTTTGTTCGTATTCTAATATCTTTGCAACGCGCAAATATGCCTTTATCTTCCAGGACAAATTTTCAGGAAAAAGGTAAGGAATCCTTAAATATTCAGTAACTGCTTCCGCAACCTTTCCCATCTCTTCATAACAGGTGCCTATTGAAAAATGTATCTGCGGCAAAAAGGCTTCTTCAGCATTTTCCTGCGCCTTCCTGTAAGAAGCAATTGCCTGTGTATAAGACTTTTGAGCATTATAAACATCCCCCAATCTCTGCCACAATATTGATGACATATAGGCTTCGGGATATTTTTTGAGATGTCCAGAAAGTATTTTTATTGCCTCCTCATCGTTGTCTTTCTCTACAAGTATCCTTGAAAGAAGAAGCAAAGACCTTGAACCAGCAGGGCTTTTTGGGTTATCAGACACAACCTTCTCAAGGAAGGATACAGATGGTCTTATCTGATCTCTATTGTAGGATATAAGACCCAGTAGATAATATGCATCATACTTTAAATTTGAACTCTGATAATCCTGTATTATTGTTTTTAAGTATCTTATTGCAGATCTTGTATCGTTTTTTTCATAAAAATATTCTGCAAGCCAGTAAAGTATATCTGGAACTATCTGGGATCTTGGATATTCTATTATAAACTGTTCAAATTCCTTTACTGCGATATCCTCTTTCCCTGTCTGCAGATATATCCATGCGATCTGATACTTAGATTTCCAGCCTATTTCTTCAGATGAATAATTTTTTACAATATCTTTAAACACCACCAGAGCATCTTCATATCTGCCGTCATTATACATTGCAATACCTGTTTGGAACAGTGCATCCTGCTTAAAAAGTGTATCAGGATAATCTTTTAAAAGTCTGGAGAATGTTTCAACAGAAGCCCTGTAATTGCCACTTTTAAAATACGCTACACCTATTTTGTATAATGCTGACTGTCTATAAATACTTTTAGGAAAATTCACATACACACTCTGAAACGCCATAATTGAAGCCTCATACTTTCTCTGTTGATAAAGAACAATGCCTATCTGGTACTGTGCATAATCTGCCTGAATAGAGGTTGGATACTGTTTTAATACACTATCATATGCTTCCATGGCAAGTTCATATTCCTTTTTTGCAAGTCTTATATCACCAATCCTACACAAAGAAGATGCTTTTAGCATCACATCTTTTGAATTTTTAATGATAGAAACAAACCCGTTAAGAGCTTCCTTTTCTAAACCAGCCAAATACAGTGTCCAGTAGAGGTTATATTCTGCCTCATCGGTTCTGGGGCTGTATGGATATTTTTCAATCCCTAATTTATAATATGCAATTGCATCGGTGTGCATACCTTTTCTTGAAAGGTTATCTGCAATATCAAAGACTGCATCATCAGCCAGTTCAGATGATGGGAATTTTGTATAAAGTTCCTGAAGTTTTTCAATTGCAGCATCCTGTTTTCCTATAAGAAAAAATATTCTCCCCATCTTGTATAAGACCGAATCGGCAAAAGGCACATCAGGGTGTTCTATATATGCTTTCTGAAAATAGAAAATACTTTTTTCAAGATTATTTAACTTCCAGTATGCCCATCCTAAACCATAAAGAGAGGCAGATGCATAAACACCTTTTTTATCCATAGCAGACACTTGATAATTTTCAATTGCTTTACTATAATCTCCTTTACTGTATGATATTTCGGCAAGCCAGTAGTAAGAATTAGAAAAATTTGCACCCACAGGGAATTGTTCAATATACTTTTTAAACCATAGCGTGGCCTGCTCTTTTTTACCGGATAGATAAAAAACTTGCGCAATTTTAAATGTTACATCTTCTGCAATATGGCCTGATGGATTGTTTTCAAGCACCTTTTCCAACCTTTTTAATGCTTCATTATAATTTTCAAGTTCAACAAGATACCATGCAGATGCTATTTCTGCATATACAGACAAAAGAAAATTGGGAAACTCCTTTTTTAACCTCTCATAATACTGCATTGCAGTTTTATAGTTTTTATCTTTATAGTAAACCTCTGCAATTAGATATAATGCCTGTTCACTGAATTCATTGTATTTTTTTGATACAAGAAATGTATCAAGGATGGCAATTGCTTCTTTTGTTCTGCCAAGATTTAGATAAGACCGAGCAAGAAGAATATTTACCTCTTTGATGCGTTTACTACTGGGATATTTACTAATGAAGGTATTTATTTGATTGACAGCACTTTCATACAATCCATCATTTACAAGCTTTTCAAGAACAATAAAATTGTTTTCCTCCTCGTTTGCACAAAAACAATATGTGCTAAAGGAAAGGCTTACTAAAAAAATATAGAAAAATCTTTTTAACATAAATTTAAAGTAAAACTCCACGTTTTTTTACCTGTATCATTTTGGAGTCTCCGCCTCTTATTGTACCATAAAGGACGAAGGAAGAATGAGTCCAATATCTGCTACAACGACCTTTCCGGTGTAATACTTTGCCTCGGGATTCTTAAAACCAATCTTGGGATAGCCAAAGGTAACGGTTACATTTGCTTTGACGGCTTCACCAGCGCAGGGTTCTCCGGTATCGGCATCAAGACCACTTGGTATGTCCACTGCTACCACCGGTACGCTGAAAGCATTAATTCGGCCAATCAGTTTTACATAAAATTCATCCAGATACCGCCGAATACCTATCCCGAATATGGCGTCAACAATAAGATCTGGGGCAAATTTATTAAGGTTCTTCTCTATTTCATTAATGGTCGCAATCTTTTGAGATACCACACCTAATCTCGAAATCTTCCGGTGATGTTCTTCTGTTTCCGGGCTGAAGACACGATTCTTACCCACTAAAAATACCCTAATGTTATAACCTCGTCTTTTAATATATCTTGCAGTTACCAGGCCATCTCCACCATTGTTACCGTACCCGGCAAAAATAGCCACCGTTCCGGTTCTTATTATCTTCATTGCCTCTTCTGCCACGGCTCGGCCAGCGTTTTCCATCAACACAGATGCCGAAACGCCCTCCTTTTCAATAGTGTAACGGTCAATCTCTCTCATTTGTTGAGCAGTGACATATCTCATAAAATTATATTACTTATCAGAGGTTTTTCTTAAATTTTTATGCTTTTGAACTGGGGTATGTACGGCCTGTTGATAGCCAACATCTCCGCCACCATTTTCTTAATCTCCGCTAACGACAATACCGCTGCGGTAAGCGGGTCATAGGCGATAGCCTGAAAGGCTAACCGGCTATTACCGGTCAGGGCTGCCTCCACCGCCATTTCCTCCACCGCAATACTGACGTTATTGAGCGCCGCACACTGAGGCGGAAGCGCACCCACATGAACGGAATTGAATCCCCGCCTGTTGGCAACCACCGGCACCTCAACGCAGGCACCGTACGGAAGGTTGGTAACGATTCCGTTGTTCGGCACGTTACCGTTAAATTCGTACATCTCCCCGCCTAAGTAGGCGTTAATAATGCTGGCGGCATACTCCTTGCCCCTTTCTAAAGGAATCGGTTCTTTCTTTGCTAACCACTCCTTTGTCTCTTTCTTCCAGGTATCTTCCCTTCCTAAGTATTCTTGCAGAATGTAGGCGTAGACACCGGGATTCCAGTTAGTTCCGTGCGTACAGTACTTCTCAATCAAATCCGGCCTCTTCCGGAACCACCAGTTATATTCCGAGTTGTGACCGCTGGATTCGGTAACGTAATAGTCTAAATGGAGAAACATCTCGTTACGGACAAGCTCGGCATTATAAATCTCCTTTTTCCGTATCGCCTTCCGAATCAAAGGTCTGGCATCCTTTCCGTCCTTCTTGTATTCTATAAACCAGGACTGGTGGTTGATACCGGCACACAGGTAGGTAATCCGGTCCATAGAAGCACCGATCCAGTCCGCCAGCATCTCCGCGGTTCCCTGGACACTGTGGCACAGACCGGTAACCTTAATACTGGAAGTTCTTTGCATCGCCCGGCAAAGCATCGCCATGGGATTGGTATAATTAAGCAGAATCGCATCCGGACAATATTTCTCCATATCCCGGCAGATACCAACCATCACCGGAATGGTCCTCAGCGCTCTAAAGATACCCGAAACTCCCCGGGTATCGCCGATATTGATATCCACACCGTACTTTTTGGGGATTTCTATGTCGTGCCGGAAAACACGAACACCTCCGGATAGGATGGTACACAACACCGCATTTGCTCCCTTAACTGCCTCTTTGCGGTCCAGGGTTGCCTTAACTTTTGCCGGATATTTGCCTAAATCCACAATGCGCTGGACCGCATCCTTAGCAAATTCCAGACGCTCCTTGTCAACGTCCATTAAGTGCAATGTGGCATCGGCCATCAGGGGAAAGGTCAGAATATCTCGCACCAACCCCCGGGTGAACCCTAAACTGCCAGCGCCAATAAAGGCTATCTTTGCCACGCTTTCTCCTATAACTTTTTATGATACAATCGCAACAACATGGTTTTTTGGGAAAAAAACTTTGCCATCGCATTTTGCAAAAAGAGTAAAATCTCTTCCTATCCCTACATTCTGTCCTGCATCAAAGTGTGTGCCTCTCTGACGGATAAGTATGGTGCCGGCCTTAACTGTTTCTCCCCCATAACACTTTATACCAAGATATTTTGGGTTTGAATCCCTGCCATTTCTACAACTACCCTGACTTTTTGTATGTGCCATATATCCTCCAAAAACATAGTAGGCAGGAATTAGTAGATAGTAGGTAGGAAAAATATCCCTCCTTTTATAAAGAGGAGGGATATTTTTCCTACCTACTACCTACTACCTACTATCTACTGACCATTACACTACTATTTTTTCCACCTTCAACAGAGTATATCTCTGTCTGTGTCCCTTTGTCCTCTTAGATTCTTTTCGTCTTCTATACTGAAATGCAATAACCTTTGGTCCTTTTACTTCTTTAAGGACAGAACATTCAACAGAAGAACCTTCTACAAATGGTCTTCCAATCTTTATCTTTTCACCATCCTTTATCATAAGAACATTTTTAACGGTAAACTTGCCGTTCTGTTCAGGTGTAATAAGTTCTGTCTTTATCTGTGAACCCTGTTCCACACAATACTGCTTATCCCCAACTTCTACAACTGCATACATTTTTTACCCTCCTCTTAAGACATAGTCAGGCAGGAAAAACAAATTAAATATCCTCCGACTTGTCAGGGGATATTTAATTTTTTAATATTTGATATTTATATTGTTCTTAACCTATTAATCTTTCTTACCTATATCTGTTTTATCCGATACTCCTCTGTCCCCATCCCGACAATCGGACGAATATAAATCTTAACACCATTTTCATTTTCCATAGCATTAACAGAATTCCTTTCTTCATTTAGAAGATAAGAAGATACATCTGGATGAACTTTTACCTCTAAGGATTTTTTACCATGCCTGTGTAAAGATTGTTTTATATCTCTTAAAATCTCTATAGAGATTGTAAGATATGTTTTTACAAGTCCCCTGCCTTTACAGGAAGGGCACTGCTGGTATGATGCACTTTCAAGGCTCTTTCTTGTTCTCTGACGCGTCATCTCAACCACACATAGTTCCGACATAGGAAGGACCTTTGTTCTTGCCCTGTCTGTTTTTAGCGCATCCTGCAATTCATTAAACACAGCCTTTCTGTGTTCGGGAATGTCCATATCTACAAAGTCTATTACTATTATACCGCCTATGTCTCTTAGCCTTATCTGCCTTGCAATCTCTTTTGCTGCTTCAAGATTTGTTGCATATGCGGTTTCTTCCAGGCTCTTTTTCCCAACAAATTTACCCGTATTTACATCAATGGCAACAAGCCCTTCGGTGGGTTCAATAATAATTGTCCCGCCTGATTTTAGGTGGACAGACCTTTGATATATCCTGTCTATCCGATCTTCTACTGAAAATTTTTCAAAAAGATGTATTTTTTCTTGGTAAAGTCTAATCTTTGACCTCAAATTAGGAATTATTTTTCCAAAATTTTTTAGGATAATCTTATGCTTATCTTTTGAGTCTATATATATCTCAGAGAATTCATTTGAAAATATATCCCGCAATACCCTGGATATAACATCCTGTTCTTCTAATAAAAGAGAAGGAACAGGGGATTTAACAGCCTTTGTCCTTGCATCAGCCCACAAACTTAAAAGATATTTTATATCACTTATTATATCGTTTTTTGAACATCCACTGGCAGCTGTTCTTACAATTACGCCTGCACCTTCTGGAACTCTTATGGTCTTTAATATCTCTCTTATTCTTTCTCTTTCTTTTGGTTCTGATATTCTTCTTGATATACCGCACTGTTTTGTATTCGGCATAAAGACCACAAATCGCCCGGGGATAGCAATCTGGGAGGTAAGCCTTGCCCCTTTTGTGCCTAATGGCTCTTTTACAATCTGAACTGTTATCTCCTGTCCTTTGTGGACAACCTTTTCTATCTTTTGATAAGGCTTCTTTGCTTGAGTTTCTATTTCTAGCTCATCTGTAATCTCATTTGGTGGTTCTGTAATATCCGAAATGTAGAGAAACCCATTTTTCTCCAATCCTATATCAACAAAAGCAGCCTGTATCCCACTTACAACAGCAACAACCCTACCCTTATAAATATTTCCAACAAGCCTTTCTGTATCTGTTCTTTCTACATAATAGTCCCCAAGAACAGAGTCTTCAATAATGGCAATTCTTATTTCTTTTTTTTCAACATTTATTAGCATTTTTTTATTCATATGCTTTATAGACCTCTTTTATAAGTATGCCTTGCGGAAGATTATTTTGTAAAAGAATCTTTATTTTTTCTGCTTCTAATTCGTGCTCTAAATATAAAACAAATTCCTCTTTTTCGCTTTCAGTCCCAAGTTTCAGTGCTCTTTGAAATTGCATCTTCGGATGAGGATGAAATCCTTTCGTCAATTTAAGCGGAATATGTGCCCTCCTTGACGCTCGCTGAAAAAGACGCAACAAATCCAAATGAGACACAAACTTCATAAGGTCTTTTTTCGCATAAACTACTCTGTATGGATAAGACATATTAAAATTGTTTCTCCCAGTGTAATTGCCCTGCCCCTGACAATGGGTCATATTTCCCTTCAAGACCAAATCTATGTAAGGTTTTTTCAATTGTCTCGTACTGGCCTGTTGCGATCTCAAACCCAGCTTCCGCATCAAGGGGTATGTACTGCCATCGTGAAAGTTCTTTTATTGTCTCCGGTGTAAGGATAAATGTTTCTGGATACTCTTCTTTACTATATACATCCTCATTTAAGTAAGACTGAAAACTTTCGGATACCCTTTCAATAGAGGATGCCAAATAATGAGCATTACTTCCTTTTTTAATTAGTGTCTGTTTTGAAGCAGCACAACCTAATAAAAAAATAAGTATTAATGGACAGAATTTTAGGTTCATATTAGTTTTGCGATGGCGATTTTGCCGGTTCTTGTAATATCAAAACCGCCGTCTTCTTTTATTAATTTTAAAAACTCAGAAATATCTTTTGAGTCTGCGCATAGCCCGAGTATCTGATATTCTTTTGTAGAAGATAGAGTTTCTGCTTTGTATTTTTTTACTGTATTCTGGAATTTATGGTCTGCTTTCTTGGACAAAGGCACCTTACAAAGAACAAGTTCTCTGTCTATGATGTCTTCTTTTGTAAGGTCTTTAAGTTTTATAACATCTATAGTCTTTCTTAACTGCTTTTTGACCTGCTCTATAATTTTATCATCACCTGCAACAACTATTGTCATCTTTGAAACTGTAGGGTCCTCTGTCTCTCCAACTGCAAGGCTTTGTATATTAAATCCCCTTGCACTGAAAAGCCCGGAAATCCTTGCAAGCACCCCAGCTCTGTTTTCTACAAGCACTGATAATATACAATGCATATACCTCCCAAAATAGTAGGCAGGAATTAGTAGATAGTAGGTAGGAAAAATATCCCTCCTTTTATAAAGGAGGGTTGGGTGGATTATATTTTCCCCTATCTCCTACCTACTACCTACTACCTACTATTTTTTATGCTAATTCTATCATCTCTGTTATTGCTGTTCCAGATGGAACCATAGGAAAGACATTTTCAGTCTCATCTATTACAAAATCCATAACAACTGTATTATCTATTTTCAATGCCTTTTCAATTGCAGAAGGTACATCTTCTTTTTTTGTTATTCTCATTCCAACAGCACCATATGCCTCTGCAACCTTAGCAAAATCAGGATTTTTGTTGAATATAGATGCGTAATAGTGCTTATTATAAAATAACTCCTGCCACTGTCGTACCATACCTAAACAACCGTTATTCAGTATGGCAACCTTTACGGGTATGTTGTATGAAAGACAGGTTGCAAGTTCCTGAATATTCATCTGAAAACTTCCATCCCCGGCAATATCAAAAACTGTCTTGTCTGGGCATCCCACTTTTGCACCTATGGCTGCTGGAAATCCATATCCCATTGTCCCAAGACCTCCGCTTGATATCAATGTTCTTGGTTTTTTAAATTTATAAAACTGGGCCACCCACATCTGGTTCTGTCCGACTTCTGTGCATATTATTGCATTCTGTCCTGCAATTTTGCATATCTGTTCTATAACATATTCAGGTTTAATCTTCAGTCCCTCTTTATAACGAAGAGGATGCTGTATTTTCCACTTTTTAATTTCTTCTAACCACCGGGATGTGTCCTTTGTTTTATCAGTCTGCAGAATAAGTTCTTTTAATATACCCTTTGCATCTCCTACGATAGGGATATCAACCCTTATGCTTTTACCTACGGATGAAGGGTCAATATCAATGTGTATAATCTTTGCCCCGGGAGCAAATGTTTCAACCTTCCCCGTAACTCTGTCATCAAATCTCGCACCAACTCCTATGATAAGATCTGCTGACATTATAGCATGGTTTGCCCATCCTACTCCGTGCATACCAATCATTCCAAGTGAAAGAGGATGGTCCTGGGGAAAGCACCCCAGCCCAAGAAGTGTTGTTGTAACAGGAGCCTTGATTTTATTTGCAAACTCTACCAGATCTTCCGATGCATCTGAAGATATCACACCCCCTCCTGCATATATAATCGGTCTGCAACTGTCAGATATAATCTTTGCAGCTTTTTTTATCTGCCCCGGATGCCCTTCATAGTTGGGTTTGTATCCTCTTATACTTACATTTTCAGGATACTGAAATTCTGTTTTAGCTGTTGCAACATCTTTGGGAAAATCAACAAGAACAGGTCCCTGCCTTCCGGTAGATGCAATATAAAACGCTTCTTTTATGACCCTGGCAAGTTCTGTTACATCTTTAACAAGATAATTATGCTTGGTTATTGGTCTTGTGATACCTGTTATATCTGCCTCCTGAAATGCATCGTTTCCTATAAGGTTTGATGTTACCTGCCCTGTAAAAACAACCACTGGAACAGAATCCATATATGCGGTTGCGATACCTGTCACTGTATTGGTAGCCCCGGGTCCCGATGTAACAAGAACAACGCCTGTTTTGCCTGTTGCTCTTGCATAGCCATCTGCCATATGTGTTGCACCCTGTTCATGCCTTGTAAGAATAAACCTTAAATCGGAATTATACAGTGCATCCATAACCGGAAGCAACACCCCCCCTGGTATGCCAAATATTGCTTCTGTATTTTCTTTTTTAAGCATCTGAACAAAAATTTCAGCACCAGTCATTATTTTTTTATCAGTCACAATTACCCTTTAATTTGCCTTGCGTGCCTGTGTCTGCCTCGCACAGGCAAGTTTGAAATAAATATTTACTAAATACCGTTTATATTTCAGGCAACACAGTTGACTGAGTATTTACTTGCCGAGTAAGAACCAATTTTTCCCCTGCCACCAATCTCGCCTTAACTAAATACTCAGTACTTTATATTCTTTCCTCATCTCAAACATTGTTTTTGTAACAACAACTGCTGTATACAGGTTTATAAGAACACCAAGTCCCAGTGTTATTGCAAACCCCTGAATCTGCCCACCTCCAAACATATAAATAATAGCTGCTCCTACGAGTGTTGTAATATTTGAATCACATATGGTAAGAAATGCCTTGTTATATCCTGTTTTTATAGCCTGCTTTATACTTAAACCCCTTGTCAGCTCTTCTCTTATCCTTTCAAATATAAGAACATTTGCATCAACAGATATGCCAATTGTAAGTATGATACCCGCTATACCGGGAAGTGTTAGCGTTGCACCTAACATAGCAAGAGAAGCAAGAAGTATAATAATATTGACCACAAGCCCTATATCAGCAATAAGACCTGATAATTTGTAGTACATCCCCATAAAAATAATAACTGCAAGTCCACCCACAATACAGGCGAGGATTCCTTTTTTTATAGAATCTATTCCCAGTGTAGGACCTACAATTGTTGTTTGTATTACATCTACTGGAACAGGCAGTGCGCCTGCTCTTAAAATTATTGCTGTATCGCTTGCATCTTGAATATTCCCTCCACGATGTGTTATGATTGCCCTACCATCCGGTATGGCTGTCTGTATAACAGGTGCAGACTGGACAACCCCATCAAGTATAATGGCAAGTTGTCTGCCTATGTTCCGCTCGGTAACCCTTGCAAATTTTCTTGCTCCAACTCTTGTGAACTCTATACTTACATGCGGCTCTCCAAACTGACCGCCAAAATCAACCCTCGCAGTAGGTTTTAAATCGCCCCCTGTCAAAAGAGCGGTTGATTGGACAACTATTTTTTCTTCTTCCGTACCTGGTAGAACCTCTAAACCTGACGGAATATCTCCGGACAATGCTCTTGAAACAAGTTCAGGAGTATCTTCAACAATCTTAAATTCAAGCATTGCGGTTTTACCTATAAGCTCAAGGGCTCTTTTTGTATCCTTTACCCCTGGCAGTTGAACCCTTATCCACTGTTCACCCTCTCTTACAACAAGTGTTTCGGAAAGCCCTAGCTGGTCAACCCTTTTTACAATTATGTCTTTTGACTGTTCAACTGCCTGCCTCTTTGGCATACCTTCGGGACGTTTTTTTACATCAACCTCTAAAAGAACATCCATCCCACCCTGAAGATCAAGACCAAGGTTTATTATTCCCTTTTGAAGATTAATAACTTCCTCTTCGTCAAGTTCTTCTCTTTCATCCTCAGACATTCCGTACCATCTTACAGTGGGATGCAAAAGCCAGGCACAAAACCCGAGTATTGCAACTGTAATCAAAACCTTTGATTTAACATCCATTTTACCCCCACAAACATAGTAGGCAGGAATTAGTAGGTAGGAGTTAGGAGATCGGGGAAAATATAATCCACCCAACCCTCCTTTATAAAAGGAGGGATATTTTTCCTACCTACTACCTACTATCTACTACACCATTCATCCCTTCTTAGTTATCCTTCCAACACAGGTTTTGTCAACCTCAATCTTCCCTTCCTCAACCCTTATAACAACTGTCTTGTCTTTCACATTTATAACTGTCCCGTGTAGCCCACCTGTTGTAATAATCACATCATTTTTAGAAAGAGATGAAATTACTTTTTCATGTTCTTTCTGCTGTCTGCGTTGAGGTCCAATAATAAGAAAATACATAACAGCAAAAAGAATAATAAGTGGAAGAAGTGATAAGAGTATGTTTCCACCCCCCTGTCCCTGCTGACCTACCATTGCAATTAGATTATGCATCTGTAATCCTCCATTCTTGAGGCAACTAAAAGACTATCAACGAGGAAAACCAGTCTCCAGAGCACCAGAGCACCAGTCACCTGTTACCCTATTTCTTCTCGTCTTCTACCTTAAACTCAGCATCTACAACATTCTCGTCTTTCTTTGTTTCACCTGCTTTTTGTGAAGGTTCTTCTTTCTCTTCTTGTTGCCCGCCAGGCGCCTTCTGCTTATACAATTGTTCTGCAATGCTGTGAGAGGCTTGAACAAGTTCATCCATATCCTTTTTTATTTTCTCTATATCTCTGCCTTTCAGTGTGCTTTTAAGTTGATTGATCTTCTGTTCTACTTTTTCCTTTTCAGGTGCAGATACCTTGTCCCCGTATTCTTTTAATGACTTCTCAGTTGTATGAAGAAGCCCGTCTGCCTGATTTCTGACATCAACCTCTTCTTTTCTTTTTTCATCTTCTTTTACAAAGCGCTCAGCATCTTTTACCATTTTTTCTATTTCCTCTTTACTTAACTTCTTTGGGGCGGTTATCCTGATTGACTGTTCCTTACCCGTTCCCATATCTTTTGCATTAACATGCACAATACCATTTGCATCTATGTCAAATGTGACCTCTATCTGGGGAACCCCTCTTGGAGCGGGAGGAATCCCTATAAGGTCAAACCTTCCAAGTTCAACATTATCGTCTGCCATTGACCTTTCTCCCTGAAGAACCCTTATTGTAACAGCAGTCTGGTTATCTGCTGCTGTTGAAAATATCTGACTTTTTTTTGTGGGTATGGTTGTGTTTCTTTCAATAAGTTTTGTAGAAACACCGCCTAATGTTTCTATGCCTAATGAAAGAGGAGTTACATCAAGAAGAAGTACATCTTTTATTTCTCCTTTTAGTACTGCTCCCTGAATTGCGGCACCAATAGCCACACACTCCATCGGATCAACCCCACGTTCTATTTTTTTACCAACTATGTCTTCTACAAATTTTTGAACAGCAGGCATCCGTGTAGGTCCTCCTACAAGAATAATTCTGTCTATATCCTCAGAGGCAAGTTTTGCATCACCAAGTGCCTGTTCAATAGGATGCCTGCATTTTTCTATAATCGGGGTTACAAGATCTTCAATCTTTCTTCTTGTGATTGACATCGTAAGATGTTTTGGACCTGTGGCATCAGCAGTTATAAACGGAAGATTTATATCCGTTGTCATTGTGCTTGAAAGTTCTATCTTTGCCTTTTCAGATGCTTCTCTTAATCTCTGTATAGCCATCTTATCGTTTCTGACATCTATGCCTGACTCTTTTTTAAACTCCCCCGCAATATAATCAATCAAGCGGTTATCCATATCGGTGCCTCCCAACTGTGTGTCTCCGCTTGTGGATTTTACCTCAAATACACCTTCTGCCATCTCCATAATCGTTACATCAAGCGTTCCTCCACCAAAATCAAATACAAGTACTTTCTGTTCTTTTTTTTCTTTTTCAAACCCGTAAGCAAGACAAGCAGCAGTCGGCTCATTGATAACACGAAGAACCTTAAAACCCGCTATCTCTCCTGCATCTTTTGTTGCAGTTCTCTGGTTATCATCAAAGTATGCAGGGCAGGTAATAACAGCCTCTGTGATGGGCTCCCCGATATAGGCTTCTGCATCCTGTTTTACTTTTTGAAGTATAAATGCCGAAATCTGCTGTGGAGTGTATTCCTTACCGTGTATCTTATATTTATGGTCAGTTCCCATCTTTCTTTTTGCAGTCATTACGGTTCCTTCCGGGTTTATTATTGCCTGACGACGGGCTGGTTCACCCACAAGCCTGTGCCCATCTTTCGTAAAGGCAACATATGAGGGGAATGCCTTACCTCCTAAACTTGTTCCTTCCGCACTCGGAATAATTGTAGGACGCCCCGCTTCCATTGCCGCTGCTGCAGAATTGGATGTACCAAGGTCTATACCTATCACTTTTGCCATATGAACCTCCTCTCTGTATATCATTGTTTTTACACATATTATATGTTTTTATCTAATTTTGCTCAAGTATTTTTGTAACTTTTTGCAGGTCTTCCCATGTATCTTGTTTTGCAGAAAGATTACGAAGAAGATAGGCAGGATGATACGTTGGAATAACAGGTATATTTTTATACACCCCCTGTTTTCCCCTGAAAGTGGTTATACCATCTATTGTTCCAAGTATTGTCTGTGCTGCATACCTCCCTAATGTACATATAACCTTTGGAGAGATCAACTCTATCTGCTTTTCAAGATATTTTCTGCATACCGAAATCTCTATCTGCTGCGGGGGTCTGTTGTCAGGTGGTCTACATTTAAGAACATTACATATATACACATCTGTCCTTTTTAAGTTCATAGCCTCTATCATTCTTGTAAGAAGTTGCCCTGCCCTTCCCACAAATGGCTTTGCCTGTAAGTCTTCGTCCCTGCCCGGGGCTTCACCGATAAACACAATCTTTGCACTTTTATTTCCTTCTCCAAAAACAACATTTGTTCTTGTTTTTGAAAGTTCGCATAAACGGCAACCCACACATTCTTTATAAAGTTCTTCCCATCTATCTTCCAGGCAATCATCGGAGGCGGTGAAAATATATGAGGGGATTGATATATTTTCCCTTCTAACTGCAAGCATCCCAACGCCTGCCATTATGTGTGAATCAAGATATGTTTTTACAGAATTTATTAAATCTTTTTTTGCTGATTTATCCATATTTATTTTAGGGTCTGCTGAAAAACTCATCAGACCCTATCGGTGTAATCTTTCAAAAATCTGTGTAATCAGGGCTTTCAGTAAGCCCTATTTTAACACAAGCCTACAAATATCTATTGCAGAATGGGGCTTCCTTATCTTCTGTATTCCTTTCTTTAATTCAAGTATGTGGTCTTTGTCTTTCATTAAAAACCGGACACTCTCTATCGCCTGCTGGACATTATAAGCCCTTATTCCTGCATTGTTTGATACAAGAACTTCAGTATTTTTTATCTCCTGCCCAGGAATAGGCCTTATTATAATAATCGGCAATTGTTTTGCAAGTGCCTCTGCAACGGTTGAGCCACCTGCTTTTGAAATTATTATATCGCTTACAGACATAATCTCATGCATATTATTTACAAACTCAAATATACAAATCTTTTTTTTATTCATCGCATATGGGGAGGGTTCTGATATTTCTAAACTTGATCTAGCAAATGCAGTCAAATCCTTAAAAAGTTTTGGACTTTTTCCACAAACAACAAGGATCTGTAGTTCCTCAGAAATTATAGTTAAAGATTGGACAATCTTTTTTACAGGTCCTATACCCAATCCACCAGCAGTAACAAGTATTGTAAACACAGAGTCTTTGATTCCTAATTTTTCGCATAATTTTTGCCTATCTAAATCATTAGAAAATTCAGGATGAACAGGTATACCAAAAACTTTTATCTTTTTCTCTTCTACACCCCACCTTAAAAGGTCCTTTTTACCCTCTTCGCCTCCGACAACATAATCATCCACTCCATCAAGTATCCAGAATGAATGAACCCTTAAATCTGTAACACAGGTGACGAGTCTTCTCTCATACAACCCCTTTTTTTTCATTGAACAGACAATCTCTTCGGGAAGAAAGTGTGTGCAGATTATAACATCAGGGGATTGCTCTTTTATAAATTTAACCAACCCCTTGCAGGTTAGTTCGTTATATACCCTTCTTAAAACCTTAAAAAAAGGGGCCGAAAATTTTACATCTGTTACAGAATAAAAAAAAGCCCACAACAACAGAGCATGTTTTAGAAGAAAATCATAACCTTTTACATATAATTTTCCTGCAAGTTTATTTACAAATTCAAGTGAGTTTTTTATTATGACCCGCTCATCAGGGTGTCCTGATCTTTTAAAACCTTCTGCAATTGACTCAGCAGCCCTTCTATGACCTGCTCCACAGGGCGTATAAAATATTATTATTTTTGGATTCATTTTTTGACCGAAATTTCTAATTCTTTCTTTAATGCTTTTATAAATGATGGGGTTGTTCCGCAACATCCGCCTATGATGCTTGCTCCCGCATCTATGAGCATTTTAAGATGTGATGCAAAATCCGCAGGGGTTTGCTCAAACACCGTTTTTCCGTTTTTTATTTTAGGAATCCCTGCATTTGGTTCTGCAATAATTGGAACAGATACAGATGTAGAAATCTGTTTTACAAGACCTATCATTTCTTCAATTACGAGTCCGCAGTTTGTTCCAACCGCACAAGAGCCCTCATCTTTTAATCTTACTGCTGCGCCTTGAGGGGTTTGTCCCATAAGAGTTCTAAATTCACCTTTTTTTGTTTTCTGAAATGTAATAGATGAAAATATCGGAAGTCCAAACTGTTTTAATCCTTTAACCGCACATACAGCCTCTTCAACATCTATCATAGTTTCAATTATAAATCCGTCCACACCTGCAAGGGTAAGAACCTCTCCCTGCTTTTTAAATACATCTATGGCATCTTCTGTTTTCAATTCTCCATATGGCTCAAGTAGTTCACCTGTAGGTCCAATATCACCAAAAACATAATCGGCTTCGGCAGAACGGGCAATTCTTACAGCAGCAGAGTTTATATCTTTAAACAATACTTCAATTCCAGCCTTTTTTAATTTTATTAGATTACCTCCGAATGTATTGGTAAGAATAACATCTGAACCTGCGCCCACATATTCTTTGTGTATCAGGGAAATTATTTCAGGGTGTTTTATATTCCATAATTCAGGCGCTTCTCCCGATTGCAATCCCTGTTCCTGAAGTCGCGTTCCCATTGCACCGTCTAAAAGCAAAACTCTTTTTTGATTTAAGGTTTCAAGTATATTTCCCATAATTGAATCAAAATCCTGCCTGTAGGCAGGTCTGTTGTTTTTGTAAAGACTTTGTATTTCTTCTAACCATAATTGCCCTGTTAAATAGATAGGTGGTTCAATATTTGGATTTATAATACTACCCTGAAATGTGAAAAGAGACAGGAACAGGTTTTTATGTCGTTCCCGTGCCCGCCTTTGGCTGATTGCTCGGCTCAGCCGAGTGCAGGCGGCAAGTTCTTTGGTTAATATAATAAAGCGAGTCTTGCACCTTCAAATATGATATACCTAACCAATTTAGACTGCTAATCAATTTGTCATATTTTTGCACATCGCACAAAGATGGTCTATATGCGTTTTTATGAACAATATCATTTCTTGTTTTATTAATATCGGTATTCTCAATTACGCAAAAACTTTCAGTTCTTTTATCCTCTTTAAGTTTTTCCAGTGTTGGCAATTTTGTTTTTTGAGAAAGGACTTTGAGCAAGAGATTAAGTTGGGCGATTTCAACTGCTTGTGTGTCCAAGCCAACGCCGTAGATATTGTCTTTCAGAATATCAAACTTGGCAAAAAGTGAGGTCTGTGGATTTTGTTTTGTTAGAGTTTCCAAAATCCTATCGTATGCGGCAGTAAGGAAAGAACCTGAACCGCAAGCAGGGTCAAGCACTTTTATTTTTTGTATCTCTTTTGGCCTGGCTTTCCTTAACACCTCACCCAGGGTTTCCTTGACGATAAACTCAACAATATATTTTGGCGTATAATAAATTCCCTGTGATTTTCTTTTTGATTTTTGTTTGTCTCCGCTTTTTCGCCCATTGTGCCGACATTCTCAATCTGAGATAAGTTCCAATGTAACTGGTCTGATTGATAGTTATAATGATGTTTGTAATACCAGAAAATAGCCGTTGAAATGATGCTTGATTTTAAAGATTATGAATTGTTTTAATTCCGTTTTGTTAAAAATTGATTCTGCTTTTTTAATTATTTCTTTTTCTTCATTTTCGTTGTGACAAGGTAAAACAAAATTTAGCGTGTTATCTTTTATCTCAGGATATTTCTTTGGATTTAAAATATTGCCTTCTGCTTTTACCTCTGTCATTACACGGAACCTTAATTTAACAGAGGCTTTTTTAACGTCCCTTACCTTACTGAAACTCTGTTGTTCAGACAGAATTGTCAGGAGTTTTTTCTTTACATCTTCATCAAAACTTTCTCCTCTATCCCTAAGTCTTTCTTCCAAAACCTGTAAAAACGATTGACTGATTAAATCTTCAATGCAAATAGTCTCAAAAAAACTTCCATAAACAAGGCAGACTTTTACATTCCTATTCTTTTTGCCTCTGACGAGATAAAAAACATCCCTGATCGGTAAAGAGTAAATATCTTCGCCATTATTTTCCATCTGTTGTTTGATATTGCTGGTTTCGCTAGTTATTATTTTTGTTATCTCCTTTTTTCCCGAAGGAATGGTTGAATTGAAAGAGGACACTGTATAACTATTGCTATCTTTCGATTCAATTAATTCACCGCCAGTAAAGACTTCCCTATTCGTATTTAGTCTTATAGCCATATCTGGAAAAGTCCCCTTATTTCTGCATGAAAGCAAGTTTTCATTAAACGGGAAGTCTTCAAGTTTATATTCTGTCAAAAAGTGTCTTTTGCTTTCTATAAGCGATTTAAAAAAGTGATATATGGAATACATCATCTCTCCGAACCAAACATTGAAAGCTGTTTAACTCTATACTTTTTAGAGCTATCACCAACTCCATATCCCCAAATTTTTTCAATATCATCAGTATAAACATAATCATTATAATATCTTTGAATATTATCAGACTCTCTGCTATTCGTCAGCCTTTTTTCTATACAATTTATATTTTCTTTATCTTTTTCTATGCCTACAGAATTCCTTCTTAATTGTTCCGCGACTACCAATGTTGTTCCTGTTCCTGCAAAAGGGTCTAAAACTGTATCGTTTGGATTTGACGAGGATAAAACTATTCTTAAAAGCAATTGGATAGGCGATTGTTGTTTATGGAAACGGTTGCCATCTGGTTTACGAATAGCCTCATCTCCAGCAAAATAGCCTGCTGTAAGCTCTCTGATATCGTCCCATACATCAGTAACATACATACCGTCTTCTCGTTTACACTTGTAGTTAGACGGCAAGGGTGGATTGATCCTTAATCTATTAAAAACATTCGCCTTTTTCCCCTTGATTGCATAAGCTATTATCTGGTAATGTTTTCCAAATTTGTTACTGCACGGTACTGCTGAAGTTTTCTTCTTCCAGATTATTAAATTTTGTAAATTCCATCCTGATTCTCTGAGACAGCTTAAAATATGTTCAGTATTTTTTTCCCTTTGCATAAAATAGATTGCTCCGCCTTGTGAAGTTAATTTGTAAATATTGCTGCATACCTCCCGCATCCACTGCCAGTAAACATCGTCAGGCATATTATCATCATGTTCAGCATACTCTTTACCCTGATTAAAAGGCGGATCAAGGAATGTCAAATCAATAGTTGTTGTTAATCTCTCTAATTCTTTTATGCAATCACCCATGATTATTTTATATGCCATTGATTATTCCTCATCTTCGTATTCTTTTATTTCTCCACTTTCTGCAACAATGTTCTCCCATTCTCCTTCTTTTCTGTCATCATCCAATTTGTTTTCAAGATAGTCACAAATCTTGAACTGATAAGAAAGTTTTCCGCTATTTTTGTAAATTTTTTAGCTTTTTCTTCTAAGATAGTCCATGTTGAGTCAAGGTATTCCGGATCAGAATCGTAATTCTCATCTTTTTGTTCAGTATGAAGTTCAGATAATACCGCATTGAGATTATTGATACAGGAAGTTCTTTTGGTTATTTTGCATATTGCTCTAATATAAAACTCAAAATATTTTTCGTCAATTTTATCGCAACCGACTTGAAAATCGTATCTCTTGCCAACTATATTTTCAGTCATTTTTTATCTCCTGCATCGCTCATCGAGCCTATCAACACATTAACCATATCCCACAAAGTCATAAACCATTTATTATCCTGAAAATTCTTTTATGTTAATTTTTGAAGCCCCTCTGGTTTCTTTTGGAATAGATTTATAATCAAATTTTCTTTTTTGGAAAATAATTATGCTTTCCAAAAGATTATCGGGATAGAAATACATCGGATATGGATTTTGCAGCATGACCCCGCTTCGTCTGCTAATTCTTAAATAACCTTCGGGTTTATTCATATGATTATTTCAATAAATTGTCTGATATAATAATTTTTGCTTTTGTGAGTTATATTAAGTTACTGAAAAACCCGGTAATAACTTGATTACAGAGATTTCACAAAAGATTACGGAGATTATTCCGGCAAAACAAAATCGCTGTAATCTGAATTTAATCGCCGTAATCAATAGTTTCCATGGTTTTTCAGTGGAAACTATATTAGGTGCCGAGGTCTCTATTATTCATCTGTCCCTGCCTGCCCCCTATAAATCTAAATACTTAAAAAATTGTGCCTGTTATTTTTTAGAAATAAGTCTATAAGCCTTCCTTAATGCAATTGCTCTGTGGCTTATTTTATTTTTCAAAGACGGAGAAATCTGTGCCATAGTTTTGTTATACCTTGGAAGAAAAAACAAAGGGTCATACCCAAACCCACACCTGCCTGACAACCTGCGGGCAATAATACCCTTGCATTCTCCTCTTACAACCTTATAATGTCCGTCCGGAAAAGCAATTGCTATGGCACATACATAACGGGCTTTTCTTTTTTCTCCTTCCATTGCTTTTAACGAAAAAAGAAGTTTCTCATTATTCATTCTATCATCTGCACCTTCACCTGCAAACCGTGCAGAATATATGCCGGGTGCACCGTTCAGCCCTTCAACCTCAAGTCCTGAGTCATCTGCGATGGTAAAATGGTTTGTGAATTTACAAACTTCCGTTGCTTTTTTCAGGGCATTTTCTTCAAAAGTAGTTCCATCTTCTACAGTCTGAGGAATGTTAGGAAAATCGTTAAGGGTTAAAATTCTTACCTCCAAATTTTTAAGAAGCGATTTTAACTCCTGAAGTTTTTTAAGATTTCTTGTTGCTAAAACAATTTCCATTAGTTTCAATCCCTATCATAACAGGAAAATCCTCAAAAAAAATCTTATATATTGCCTCTGTCCCAAGGTCAGGATATGCAGCAATATTGCATTTTTTCACAAATCTTGAAAGAAAAGCACCCGCCCCTCCGAATGTAACAAAATATATTGCCCTGTATTTTTTTATTGCAAGCCTCACCTGTTCAGACCTTTCTCCTTTTCCTATCATCCCTACAAGCCCGTTTTCAAGAAGCACAGGAGTGTATTTATCCATTCTGGATGAGGTTGTAGGTCCGCACGAACCTATAATATGACCACTGAACGAAGCCGTAGGTCCTGTATAGTATATTATCTGTTCTTTTAAGGGTATTGGAATCTTTTTACCCCTTTCTATTGTCTTTGCAAGTCTTTTGTGAGCGGCATCTCTCACAGTATAAACATAGCCTGTAAGCCTGACCCATTGTCCTGCTTTAAGTGATTTTGCCACAGAATATTTTAATGGAAGAATTATTCTTTTACCACTTAATATATCCATCCACTGATACCTCTTTTCACCTCAAGGGTTTGTTATATAGTTTTCTGGCATCCACGCAGCGCATGGCAACCTATCTGCAGCGCCACAGGAAGTCCTGCAATATGTGTTGGAGCAATCTTTACTCTGACACCAAGGCAGGTTGTCCTTCCACCCAATCCCAAAGGTCCTATACCTGTTTTATTAATCTGTGAAAATATCTGTTTTTCTAATCCTGATATATTTTTCAATTCTGAAAATCTATCCATCCTTTCGGTAAGTGCCTGTTTTGCAAGAACACAGGCAACATCCTGTGTTCCGCCAATCCCTACACCTAAAAACACTGGAGGGCAGGGTCTTCCGCCTGCATCCTCTACACACCGGACAATCCACTGGATAATTTCATCTCTGTCTGCTGTAGGATAAAACATCTTAACAGAACCTGCATTCTCACTTCCGAATCCTTTTATCAAAATCTTTATATCAATTTTATCGCCCTTTGCAACATCCCAGTGAATAAATACACCCGATGCATTACTTTTCTGTCTTGTTATAGGCTCTGCAACAGAGTCTCTGAAAAAACAACTCTTATAAATGCTTTGGACAGACTCTTGAATCTTATCCTGAACATATCCACCTTTGATTCTCACATCCTGTCCTAAACTGATAAAAACAATGACAAGTCCCGTATCCTGACACATTGCAAGATTATTGGCTTTTGCATAATGAGCATTTTCAAGAAGTATCTTTAAAATCTGTTTGGCTTGCGAATTTTTTTCTTTTTTTATTGCTTTGTTAAATGAGAAAACCGCATCTTCTCTTAGAACAAGATTTGCTTTCTTTGACAGGCCAGAGACAACATCTGCAATATGCTGGGAGTCTATGTATTTAGACATTACATTTCTCTAAGTCTTTTGATTCTTTCTTTAACAGGAGGGTGTGTGCTAAAAAGATGGAAAATTCTCTTTTCTGCTCCAAACGGATTTGCAAAATACATATGGGCAGTGCCTTCGCTTGCGGTTTCAACAGAATGAGAGTCAGCAGATATTTTTAACAATGCACCTGCAAGCCCCTCGGGGTATCTTGTAAGTTCTGCACCGGATGCATCTGCAAGAAATTCCCTCTGTCTTGAAAGTGCAAGGTGAATTAGTTGAGCAATAAAAGGGGTAAGTATCGCAAGAACTATTCCCACTATTATAAGTATCGCACCCAAACCACCGTCTCTTCCTCCTCCTCCGCCCCGCCTGCGACCCCCTCCCCAGATGAGATTCTGCAAGAAAAACCTTGAAAGTATAGCTACGGTTCCTACAAGGATTGAGGCAAGGGTGCTTATCCTTATATCAAAATTCTTTATATGAGACATCTCATGTGCAACAACACCTTCTAATTCTTTTCTGTTGAGTCTCTCAAGAAGTCCTGTTGTAACTGCAATGGATGAGTGTTGCGGGTCCCTTCCCGTTGCAAATGCATTAGGAGCCTGTGTTTTAATAAAATATATACCCGGTGTAGGAACGCCTGCTGCAATTGCAAGCCCCTCAACAGTATGGACAAGATAAGGAAAGTCTTCTTTTTTAACAGGTTTAGCCCCTGACACTGCAAGAACAATTTTATCGCTATAATAATAGCTGAATATACCGGTTATAAATGCAATAAAAAATGCAATAATAAGCCCACCCCACCCCATTCCTGAAAGTCTGCCAAGCAACCATCCTAATCCAATGACAATAATAAGAAATATAATAATCAAAAACCAGGAACGGATTTTATTATCTATTATCTGTTCATATAAATTACCCATATTTCCCCCTCGGCACCAGTGCACCAGAACACCTGCCATCTGTTGCCTCGTTGCCTGTCATCTATTCTTTAGAAGATTATCTTTGCCGCTTCTTTTGCCGCCTCTTTTACTTGAAAATATTCTCTTATCTTAAAACTGAACATACCTGCAATAACATTTGAAGAGAATGTGCATGGTCAATACTTGTGAGCAAACTCAAAGAAAGTCCTATTGCGAGAAGAAACAACCATTTATCAAAAGATGTCAATTGGGGATATTGCAAGAAACTTAAAATTGCAAGCAAAGATGCTAAACCACCGATATAGATATAATGAAATGGGACACCCGCTATTTTAATATCAAAAACAATATTAAACGGAATCAACGAAACACTAAAAAATAAAAAAATAAATAAATAATAAATTATGGAGTTAAATAATTTGGATTTAATTACCGATTGTATGGTTGGTCTGGGAGACATAATTGGGCACCATCTCTTTAAGTTTTTTTAAGATTTTTTCTTCATCCATTATGATGGCAAGATGCTCCAATTCCCTTATATCTTTTCTGATTTTAGAGGGGTCAAAATTTTCCGGAGCAGTCACATATATTTTTTTGTGTTTTGTAATTTTATCTTTTTCTTTGTCTAAAAGTATCTCTTCATAAAGTTTTTCACCCGGACGAAGTCCGATATATTTTATTGAAATATCTTTGTCAAGTTTAAGCCCCGAAAAAGCAATAAGATTTTTTGCAAGGTCAACTATTTTTATCTGCTCGCCCATATCCAGAATAAAAATTTCTCCGCCGGCGCCGAAAGCGCCTGCCTGTAATACCAATTGAGCCGACTCCGGGATACTCATAAAATATCTTCGGACATCCGGATGGGTTACGGTAACGGGCCCGCCCTCTTCAATCTGTTTTTTGAAAAGAGGAATTACGCTTCCCGACGAGCCGAGAACATTCCCGAAACGAACGGCAATAAATTTTGTTTTGCTGACTTTTGCCTTTGCCTGTAATATCATCTCTGCGATTCTTTTCGTCGCACCCATTATGCTTGTCGGATTTACCGCTTTATCGGTAGAAATTAAAACAAATTTTTCAACTTTATAATGGTTTGAGGCATAAATAAGGTTTCTTGTTCCGATGATATTAACCTTAACCGCCGAGACCGGATTATCCTCCATCAACGGAACATGCTTGTGGGCGGCGGCATGAAAAACAACCTGCGGTTTGTGTTCGGTAAAAACATGCCTTAATATACCTACATCTCTAATATCACCGATGATGGTCTTATATTTTATATCGGGATATTTTAAGTTAAACTCAAGTCCGAGATAATGGATATAATTTTCGTGATTATCAAATAACACGATTTTTTCAGGAAAAAATCGTGTTATCTGGCGGCACAATTCCGAACCGATTGAGCCGCCGGCGCCGGTAACAAGAACCCTTTTGTTTTTAAGATATGAACTGATTTCCGTCTCATCTATGTTTACGGGCTTTCTTCCCAAAAGGTCTTCCGGCTGGACATTGCGGGGCCTTAATTCTAGATGTCCGCTGATGATTTTATCAAGTCCGGGAATGATTTTTATTTTTGCATCCGTCTGCTCGCAATAAGAAAGTATCCCGCGGATAACATCTCCTTTTACTGACGGGAGCGCCAGAATTATTTCATCAATTTCCAAATCAGCGGCAATCCTAGGAATATGTTCTCTGCCGCCGAAAACTTTCACTCCGTAGATATTGTGTCCTTTTTTGGCAGGGTCGTCATCAACGAAACCGGCGACCTCAAAATCAATTTTCGGATTATTTATACACTCTCTTAAAATTGAAACCCCGGCATCACCGGCGCCGACGATAAGAACTTTTTTCTTTTTCTGAATAAAATCAATTTTTGTCCGTTCTCTGATAAGGCGGGTAAAAAATCGGACGCCCGAGACAAAACCAAAACATAATATAAAATCAATTATAACCACCGAACGCGGAAAACCGAGCAACCCGTGATAAAACACAACCGCTCCGAAAAAAGCAACAGATGACAAGGCATTGGCAAGAAAAATTTTCCACAAATCATGGGTACTGACATACCGCCAGAGACCGGAATATAACCCGAAAAAATAAAAGAAAAGAAGTTTGATTAAAATCAAAAGCGGAAGGGTTTTGGGTATAACCGTTTGAAAATATTCTTTGGGAAAATTAAAATCAAACCGCAAATAAAACGCAGCGAAATACGCCAATACAATAATCCCGAGATGTAATATAATGATTAAAATCCGGCGATAACTATTTATAAGATTTTTAATTTTCATTTTACCAATTTTAATGAGATATTCCCTCTTTTTTTATAACCTTATAAAGCGTTATGAATAAAATTTTGATATCCAAAAAAAAACCTCTATTTTTTAAATAATACTCGTCAAGTTTAACTTTGATTGGGATAGGGATATCATCTCTCCCGTTAATCTGTGCCCATCCGGTAATTCCCGGAACTATTATATGGACATTCTTTTTTGTTCTTAAATCTATCAAATCGTGCTGGTTGAATAATGCCGGTCTTGGTCCTACAAATGTCATATCACCCGATACTATGTTAAATAATTGCGGCAATTCATCTAAACTAAATTTACGCAAAAAAGCACCTATCGGCGTAAGATAGCGGTCGGCATCCTTAAAAAGATGCGTCGCAACTGCCGGGGTATCCACCCGCATCGTGCGGAACTTGGACATCTTAAAAATTGTGTTGTTCTTACCCACCCTGTCTGACCAATATAAAACTGGACCGGAAGAGGTCAATTTAATAATTATTGCAAGTACAAGCAACGGCAAGCTTAAGCAAATCAATAGCAAAATTGCAGTAGTTAAATCAAAAATACGCTTCATCATGATTCATAGTATTTGACGGTTTCCTTTATTCCTTCTTCAAGAGTAAAAGGCGGTTTCCACCCAAGCAGATTCCTGATTTTACTGCTATCAACAAGAAGAGACCCTGTTAATTTTTCCATCTCTTCTCCCTTACCTGCAATTTTGCACAGCGACTTTAAAATACCGGGGTGCAAAGAAAATAAAATTACCTTCTTATTCATCGCGGATGCAATCATCTTTATTAAATCCGGCGTAGACACATCCTGCCCATCACTTACCATAAAAGTCTCACCTGCTGCCAGTGGATGAGTGACACAAGTAATAATAGCGTCTATTAAATTGTCTATATACACAAAACTGCGTAAACTTTTTATATTGCCAAAAGGCAGAGGCAAACCGGTTTTGATTACGCGCATTAACCTCGCGAAATTCCCCGGGGCATCCGGCCCATAAACTAAAGGGGGTCGCAAAATTACAACTTCCATTCCAGAATTTTTTGAAACAACATGTAAAACCTGCTCAGCTTCCCACTTTGAAACAGCATAAGCATTATGTGGATTTGGGAGATTTTTCTCACTAAACGGCATTTCCGAACTAAATTCCCCGTTTACACCTATTGAACTAATAAAAATTAAACGACGTACACCATATTTTGCCGCCATACGCGCCAGTCGTTCGGTCCCCAAAACATTGACTTCCCTGAATGCGGCAAGGGGGTCGGCAGCAGTATCATCCATCACATGCACCCGTGCCGCTAAATGAACAACAGCATCTATACCATCCAGTGCTTCAGACCAATCAGTTTCCGGGCTGATATCGCCGACCATCGCCCCTTCAACCCCTGAAGGCAGAGCCGTCATTTGAGTGACGGCCCTGACAGCTCCCCGCACCTGGTATCCGTCAACCAGCATCCTTTTGCAGAGTGCTTGACCGACAAAACCGTTGGCTCCGGTAACCAATATATTCATTCTATGTCCTTTCTCTCTTTTTCTTTATTGTGTATTTTCGTTCATTTTATCAAACAGCCTTTTATATAATCCAACAACACACTCCCTTGAATATTCCTTTTCAACTAACAGACGTGCGCATCTCCCCATAGCCGCAAGTCGCTCAGAATCGGATTCTGCCTCCAGAACCGCACTTACAAAAGCACTGACATTATTAGGTGGCGCTATCCATCCGACCCCCTCTTCCCGGCATCACCAGCCGATAACCATAAATCAGAAATCCAGAAATAATAAATGTTAAAACACCACTGAGGATAATTTCTCCTACATACTTAGGAGAGTGAAAATCTTTCTTGACATCATAGAGGTCAGCGATGTAGAAGAACACAAGAAAGACAATACCGGTTAGCAGGAAGACAAAAAGATGCTCCTGGAGATAAATTACCCCGACATCTCTACCAAATCTGATAAAAGCAGCCAGAAAAGATGCAGTAATAATAATTATTACGTCAACAAGAAATAAAATCAGCTTTTTTTTAGTAATGCTCAGCAAAAACATTTTAATCCTTGAACCTTAATTCACCCTTACGAAAAAGTAGCCTGGTCCCTTATTCTTTCAGGAGTCTACTATAAATCTCTTCAACCTGGGAAGCAGCATTTTCCCAACTGTGGTTATGCATAACAAACTCACGAGCTTTTCTCCCTATGCGGTCAGCCATTTCAGGTGACTTTATAAGTGTCACAACTGTTTCTGCAAAATCCTCCGCCGTATCAGCCACGCAAATCTCTTCTCCTGGTCTTGCTTTGATATCACCTAAACCAAGTGTTGTTGTCACAACAGGCAAATTACATGACATTGCCTCCAGAATTTTGAACTGCATCCCTGACCCTGACTGCATGGGCGCAATGGCAACCTGAGCCTTATTCAATTCATCCACCATCGATTCTACGAACCCGGTGACAAAAATGGAAAGATTGTCCCCTAATTTTTTTATCTTTGAGCTTGGGTTATTTCCCGCTATTACCAGTTTCGCATCAGGTATCTCTTTTTTTATCCTCCGAAAACATTTCTCTACGAACCAAATAACGGCGCTTTCGTTTGGGAAATACCCCATATTTCCTGAAAAGACAATCGCCGGTTCCTTAGATTCTTTGCTCTGTGGTTTGAACAGTTCTGTATCTACGCCATTAGGGATGACCCTTACCTTTTTATTTGGAATAAGCGCCCTGTCTTTTTCAGAAACTACGATCATCTGATCAAAATAATCCCCAATGTTTCGCTCATAGTGAACTATACGGCGCAATTCCTCCTGAAAGAGCCAGCGTTTTGGAATCCTTTCCATTGCTACACGGCGCTCAAGATTTAGCTGCATGGAATCAATCAACTCCAATACCTTAGGGGCAGACACATCAGATAGATATGGCGCAACCCTCAGCATATACGCATGGATCAAATCAAAGCTATTTTCAGCAAGCAACTCATCAATCCGTTTTTTAAATGCGTTAGACCAATAATACAATGCCTGCAAAGGCAAAGACGTAAAAGGACCTTTCAAGGCTACATTCATGACCGACCGCCATTGGGGTAGCCTGACAGTATGGATCGCCTTGCAAAAAGGTTTTAAATTATCGAGTCCCGCAAGCTCATCCTCTTTATCATAAAGGGAAAGAAGAGTAATCTCATGCCTTCGGTTCAAAATGCGGAGACGGTGATATGGTACCGCTTGGTCACCCTTTAGCGGGGGATATGGAAAGCGTGGCGTAATGAACAATATTTTCATCCTTAATTTTCGTTCCTTAAAGATTCGTAGATTTCAAGAGTTTCCTTTGCCATTTTTTTCCAAGAAAATTTTTTCGCTTGCCGAAAACCTCGCTCCCTCAA